>CAMZKN010000001.1 GCA_947311315.1 uncultured Desulfobulbaceae bacterium
AAAACCCCTTTAATCGGAAAAAATATTGTAACCTCCAACCATTATTTTAACCAGGAGGTTACAATTAACACCTGTTTACCTAACAATCCACAATTCAGCAAGTACTACCTCAAGCATTGTAAATACCCCTAAAAATAAAAGGTTTGTGACCAAAAAACATTGATGCATACCCAAGGGCCATCAGGCGTATCGGAAACTATTTTGATTGCCAGCTTGAAAACTCACCTCAGATCAATTGCTCGATTATTTTCATGATCTACTTAAATCTCATACGTGGAGTGAGGTTAAACTTGATCTTTATGGTTTGAAATTCTTTTACTTTTACACCAATGTGTTGAAAAAAGACTGGCAGGATATCTGCGAGGAATCTCATGATAAGTAAGATTGTTGTGGTTTCGAGTAGGGAAGGGCGGTGGCAGAATAAAATCGAGTGTGATACTTTATTCTTCGTCTATAGCCGGGATTTCCATGGTAAAAGGAAAGGAAAATCCCGGCAGTTTTTTTATTTCAGTTTAATTCCAGCGTCTTTTGCGGCATCTGCTGCATGTTGTACATAGATGTCAGCGACTTTATCATTTTCGCCCATGCCGTGTAGATATGGCATGACTGTAAAACCTTCTTTTTCGAGCATGGATTTCCAGGAGTCTTCTTCAGGGCCAGCCATATCATTTGTTGCGTGATCTCCTGCAACGATCATGAATGCGCGGATGTAGACTTTTTTCGCATTCACGTGTTTTAGCTGGGATAATACCCGGTCAAAAGGAGGATATCCCTCAACTGTACCGACAATTGTTAGGGTGTCAGGATACGCTGCATTCATCTCATGTTCAAACTGCATGTAAGAGCCACCTGATGGGAAATGATCATTGCCATGTCCCATATAAACAAGTTCAGCACCTTCTCTTTGAGCCCTTTCCACATCGACTTTCATTGCTTTAACGGCAGTTTTTATGTCTTCACCATAGGGATGCTGTGTACCGAAAGTGCCAAGCATTGGTCTGCCTATGACAAGTTTGTAAAATGGCTTGAATTTGGCTTTGATGGTCTCTATGGAAGCCAAAGCTTCAACATAAGCACTGAGATCCAGGAATTCTTCTGCCGGAGCAATATGAGTGGGCTGAATAACTAAAGAATCGTAGCCATCATCCTGAAAATTAGCAATGGTTGCAAGAGGGCCCTGCACGTTAAGGATTTCGGCAGGCACGTCAGGGTGAGCCTTGACGTAGGCAGGGTCTGCAGCACGTTTTTGCCATATTTTCCGGATAATATTTGAGGTAAAGGCGAAACGAACCGGGGTGTCTGGATAGGTTTTTTCCATCTTTTTCTTGATGTTTAATAGCCCCTCTAGAGCCGGTTCTACTGTGGTGCCGAACATCGCAAGAACAATTCCACTTTTATGTTCCACTTTATCCCCCATTGCCACAGCTGACTGTACAGTAAATATGCACAAGAATAGTACCGCTAAAATAACAGTGTTTAACTTCATACAAAAAACCTCCTCCATTCACAGCCCGGAAATAAAAAAATCCAGACCAATTAAAAATAATTGATCCAGAATTTCCCTTCTCTATTCCGGAATCTGTTACTGGTCAATCCCATCAGCCATAGGGGAAATGACACCTTTTTTCAGGCAAGTTTTCTGACTTTCCCTCCCCTTTGGCAGCCTTCCCATTCTAGGTCTGAAGAACAGTGGCAAACAAGGTCAAAAAGGTTCCTTTATCTGAATGAAGCATGATAAAGGAGGGATTACAGCGGCGGGCCCGTCCCGGATTTACACCGGGTTCCTGTTTTATCCACTTGTGTGGATACCTGAAAAAATTTCGCAAACTTTACCCAAGCACAATTCATAAGTCAAGGAGATATAAGATGAGGATTGTTGAAAAAAAGGAGGCACGTCTCTTTATTATTTTTAATAGTTGGAATAAAAGTACAGTGCAGGGACTCAATTAGTAGAGAGAAACACAGATGGTTTTGTTCTGAATACGTGGAGGGGAAATGGTTTTTCTTAGGCGCGTGGATAAAAAACGATTTAAAGAGGTAACTTTTGTTTACCTGGATTTTCTCTACAATGTTGCTTTGAAATACTCCGGCAGCACATATGATGCAGAGGATCTTGTGCAGGAAACAATGTATACCGCCTATCGGAAATTTTATCAGCTACGTGATGAAGAAAAATGCAAATCGTGGCTTTTTGCAATTTTACGCAGTCATTTTTTTAAAGAGAAACGACAGTTTGCCAAGAGGCCAATTCTTGATGATGGGACAGGCTATTTGAAATATATACCTGACAAAACCGTTAAGGGGGTTGTGGACTCTTTTGAAAAAAAGGTGACGCGGGAAAATCTGCATCGTGTATTGGCGAAACTCCCCGAAAAACATAAAGAAGTTCTGATCTTTCATTATATGGAAGATATGACGTACCAGGAAATCGCAGAGTATCTTGAGATTCCAATCGGCACTGTTATGTCTCGATTGGCCAGGGGAAAGCAATCTTTGAAAAAGAGTTTGTTGAGAGATACCAAGAGCAGGCAGCGTCGTGGAAAAATAATTCAATTGATGGGGTAACTGTTTAGCAGCACCTCACCTGCCCACGATCAAACCGTTCAGCATACAGGTGTATCGAAGTCTAACGCTTATCTGCTGATCGGTCTGATCGTAGACATGTAAAGCACTGCTAACCAGTTACACTCACAGGTTATACGTACTATTCATCATGGTGCTGGATAGTCAATTGATGGGCTTGTTGCTGTAGATGTTATGTATGCAGGAGGGTTGGTTATGGATTGTAAAGAGTTTCATCTTTGGCTTGAAAACCGTGATATATATGATTTGTCCGAGGCTGACAGGGCGCTCCGACATAGCGAACAGTGTGATAATTGTAAGATATTGCTTGGTGGTGATCAGCAGCTGGATAAACGTATAAGGGAGATGTTCCAGTATGATAAGGTTCCTGATACTCTTTTGCGCAATGTCAATAGAAGATTGGAATCTCGCGCCAGGGTACGGAAGCGGTGGGGGAAGTATCTGGCCCTTCCTGTTCTTTTTGCGGTGAGCCTTGCACTATTTCTAATACTGCAGCCTTCAGAAAATGTTATTGCCATTGAAGCGCTCGGTCGCTCTGTTGTACTTGATCATCTCGATCATGGAAGTCCTGATACTGCTTTTGAGAAAATTGTTAATATAAAGCAATGGAGTGGTGAGCGTTTGAATCGACCCTTTGTTCTCAAAGACTTACCTGAAAAAGGTTTTACTGTGGTAGGCGGTATTATCTGCACAATCAATAATTGTAATTTTGCTCATTTGCTTTTAACGGGAAAGGATGGTTACGCATCACTTTTTGTTGCGCAGGAGAAGGATATTCATTGTAAATTGACTTCAGGCAAAATGTACAGCGTGCATGTTGAGGGGAAGAAAGTTCGACTCTGGAAAAAAGACGCAATGGTCTATCTCCTTGTTGCATAATACATTTTGCTTACCCCAGCCCCAAAAACATCCCTATCTGATAAACAGCCACAGAAAAGATGAAGGCAAATACAGTGTTAAATCCTATGGAGAAAAAGGCCCAGCTCCATGATGATTCTTTGGCGATACAGACAACAGTAACAAAACATGGGGCATAGAACATAATAAAAATCAGAACAGAGACTGCCACCACCCGGTTCCAGTTTGGATCGTTCTTTAACCGTTGGCCCAGGGATTCTTTTTTATCTATACTATCTTTTCCCATCGAGTAAGCGGTTCCAAGTGTTGAAACGATAACTTCCTTGGCTGCAAAACCACCAATAATTGCGATGTCTGTTCGCCAGTCAAAACCCGCGAGTTTTGAGACAGGTTCCATGCTGGTTCCAATTTTACCGGCAATAGAGTGTCGCAGCGATGCCTCCATTTTAAGGTTGTTGATGTGTGAAAGCTGTTGAGACAGTACCATTGCCGGTTCTGATAATTGTTTCGGTTCGCTGCCGATTTCAGAAATGATCTCAGGGCTGCTTTTTTCAAGAGTTGTCTGCCGTTGTTGTTCGTAGAGAGCAACCTGGTCTTCAGGTAGACCAGGGAACGTCATGAGCGCCCAGAGAAGAATTGAGATCCCAAGGATAATCGTACCGGCCTTTTTTATATACTGATAGGTTCGTTCCCACGTGTGGATAAGCAAGCCTTTAAGTGTAGGGAAGCGATAAGGAGGCAGTTCCATAACAAAGGGTGTGGGAGCTCCCCGTAACACTGTAGTACGTAGAAATTTTGCAACTAACAGAGCGACAACCCATGACAGCATAGTAAATAAAAACATATATTGTGCCTGGTTGTCATTGAAAAATGCACCGATAAGAAGTGCAATGACAGGAAGCTTTGCACCGCAGTTCATAAAGGGCACTGTCAACAACGTTGCCATTCGCTCTTTTGGTGATCGCAGTGTTCGTGTTGCCATTACTCCGGGGACGGCGCAACCGCCTGCAATGCCGCCAGAAACAATAAAAGGCATAACGGATGAACCGTGCAGGCCAAATACACGGAAGATTCTATCCATCATAAATGCAACTCGAGCCAGGTAGCCGGAATCTTCCAGTATGGCAATACCGAAAAACATAAACATAATTAAAGGAACAAAACCTATCACCCCACCAACACCATCGATAATTCCAGAGATGATCATCGACTTCAACAGCCCATCCGGTAGCGTTTTTTCAATGAAACCGCTGAGCCAGCCGAATATGGCGTCCAGCCATACAACCGGAGCCTCGCTCCAGCTGAATGTAAACTGATAGAGTACAAAAAGAATGCAGAGCATGATAACAGGGCCGACAAGTCTGTTTGTCAGGACTTTGTCGATTTTATCAGAAGTATAAAGACGATCGGTGTCAAATTTGTGTGTTACAACACCTTGCCTGATTATTGATTTAATATAACCATAGCGGTGATCGGCAATAATAGCTTCAGGGTAGACATCGAGTGTCTGATGAATATGGCTTGCGGTTTGCTCGACACGTCTTTCTAATTTTTCAGCTGTTACAGCATCGTCTTCCTTGCCCTTTGCCAGAATCTGATCATCATTTTCAAGATATTTTATAGCAATGTATCGCGGTGGATACGTGTCAGCGAACAGCTTTGCTGAAAGTATTTCTGCTTCGAGTTCTTTGAGGGTGGTGTCAAGATCGTCACCGTAAGAGATATCCCGGGGAATCCAATCTTTCTGCTCCTCAGCAACGTGCAGCAAAGTGTCGAGCAGTTCTTTTTTTCCATGGCCTGAGCGGGCAATTATTGGTACCACCGGGACACCAAGGAGTTTGCCGAGAACCTTGGCTTTTACATCTATGCCTCTGTCTTGAGCAACATCAATCATATTTAGAGCGATGACAAGAGGTACACCAAGTTCAAGGAGTTGTACCGTGAGGTAGAGGTTTCTTTCAAGGTTTGAGGCGTCAACAATATTTATCACAACCTGTGGGCGTTCTTTGATCAGGTAATCGCGAGTGACGAGCTCCTCCGCAGTATACGCTGTCATAGAGTATGTTCCGGGAAGGTCAGTCAGGATGATTTTACGCTGGTTGTGGTGCAATTGGCCTTCTTTATGATCAACTGTAATTCCCGGGTAGTTGCCAACGTGCTGTCTGGCGCCGGTGAGTTGGTTGAAAAGAGTTGTCTTTCCTGCGTTTGGATTGCCCGCAAGGGCCATTGTGAGCTGCATAAACTTGCCGTTTCAGTAAATGATAAAAAAAGAACTGGTCGAAGATAATTAAATTGTGTTCATGATTGCTTATCATCCTGGTTGGGACTTGAGCATGACGAACTGGTACTACAGGAGGAGCAGCAGCCACCGGCGCAGGATCCCGTAGCGTCGTTATTGGTTGCAGACTTCCACTGCCTGTAGAAAGTTCGGCCTGTAAAAAAAACACTGATTGCAATAATTGTCCAGATAATAAATGTTTCACTCATTATAAAACCTGTAATGTTAGATGGCCCTAACTTGCAGGGCCAAAAATAAGCCCGATAAACGGGATAAATACCTTCACAAAATAATTTCTAAAACACTAATGCAGTATACTGAACAATAATATTAATATTACCGTTTTCAAGAAGCAAGAGACTAAATTTGTGTAACTAAAATGTCATCGGATAGTTCAGAGTCGAGGCTGATCGTCCCACCGTTTACCTTCAGAATGCATTGGCTGCCACTTTTTGCACTAATAATATCAGCTTCTACACCAGGGTAAACACCCAACGACGCCATTCGTGCACAAATCTTTCTATTTCCTCTTACTTTACAAACTTTGACGCGCCCGGCTTTTCCTTTTCTGGAAAGTGGGGCGATGAGTTCGTCACATTGTTGTCTGCCAAAACAATTTTTAACCCTGTCTGCGAAACAACAGTTTTTTTTGTTTCCTCTTTTTCGACGCATTATCATCTCCAAGTTTGTGACCTTTAGGTACACCAAACAATAATGCCAGTCAACAGTTTTTTCAAGAACACCAATCATTTTTAGGCATATCTAAGTTTATGTGTATTTGTTGACCCTTTGTAGAAGAATTCATGTGTATGGCATGGAAGTTTGATTCTATCTTTAAAGAGGATATGCAGAGGCTGGGAAGAAAAGTGTTTTAAGAATTTTTGTAACTATTTAGTACCATGATGTGATTTACGTATAATGTATGAGTTATGAATTTTTTATCTCAACAACAATATAGTCTGCTTCATTATTACGAAGTGTCAAAGTGCCACCCATGACACGAAGTGCGACGGGATCATTAAGGGGTGCTCTGCCTTGAATGGTTATTTCGGTGCCGGGGACAAGACCCATTTCTCTAATCCGGCGACCGAGTTCACCGCTTACTTTAACTGATCGGATGATTCCGGATTGTTTTTTTTCCATTCGACGTAAATTAATGAGTGGCATTTCTACTCCATAATCTGATTACTCAAGGATCTTACAAACGCAGACAAGCTAATTTGGTACACTATTTGGACTTTGTCGACCAGGAATCCCGCAGAGTGACAGTTCTGTTGAATAGTATTTTCCCGGTGTTTACATCTTTGCTGTCGACACAGAAATAGCCCTGTCTTTCAAATTGAACACTTTCACCAGGATGTAAGTCGGCGAGGCAGGGTTCTCCCACAGCCTTGTCGAGTGTGATCATGGAGTCTTTGTTGAGAAAGCTGAGGAAATCTGTATCTTTGTCAGCCTCCGGGTCGGCTTCTGTGAAAAGTCTGTCATAAAGTTTAATCTCAACCGGTACACCTGCTGTGGCTGACACCCAATGGATTGTTCCTTTGACTTTGCGGCCATCGGGAGCAGACCCACCTTTTGATTCAGGGTCATATGTGCAATGAATTTCGGTAATTTCTCCACTCTTTTCGTCTTTAACATGGGAGGCGTACTGTACAAGAAAACCATAACGTAGTCGTACTTCTCTGCCGGGCCCTAATCGACGATATTTTCGGGAAGGCTCTTCCATGAAATCAGCCCGTTCAATATATAATTCTTTTGTGAAGGGTATTGTGCGTTCACCCATTTCAGGGTTTTGAGGATGGTTTTTACCAGTTACATTTTCGATTAAGTCCTCCGGGAAATTATCAATGATAACTTTTACAGGATCGAGAACACACATTCTTCTTGGGGCTCTTTCATTTAAATCATTTCTGATTTCATTTTCGAGTACCCCCATATCAATTCTACTGTCACTTTTGCCAATACCAATAATTTTGCAAAAATTGCGTATGGCGGCCGGTGTATATCCACGGCGACGCAGGCCGGAAATGGTCAACATTCTGGGATCATCCCAGCCCTCAACATGTTTTCCTTCAACCATCTTCAGCAGTTTTCGTTTACTTAGAACTGTATAGGTAAGGTTGAGGCGGGAAAATTCTATCTGGCGTGGGTGGCACGGTGTCTGCAGCGTGTCCAGCACCCAGTTGTAAAGAGGACGGTGGTCTTCAAATTCAAGGGTACAGAGAGAGTGGGTCACGCCTTCCAACATATCAGAAAGGCAGTGGGTATAGTCGTACATGGGATATATTTTCCATGTATCACCGGTGCGGTGGTGGGCTACGTTGAGAATACGGTATAAAACAGGATCTCTCATGTTGAGGTTTGGGGAAGACATGTCAATTTTTGCCCGAAGGACATGTGTGCCGTCTGCGAATTCACCGGCTTTCATTTTCGTAAAAAGATCGATATTTTCATCAATACTTCTACTGCGATAGGGGCTTTCTTTGCCGGGTTCCGTGAGAGTGCCCCTGTAGGTTCTGACATCACCTGCAGAGAGTTGGCACACATAGGCCTTGCCCATTTTTATAAGCTCAATTGCAAAGTCATATAATTGTGCGAAATAGTTGGATGCGTAATGCGGTTTTTCACCCCAGTTGAAACCAAGCCATGCGACATCTTTTTCGATTGCCTCCACGTAGGCTTCTTCTTCTTTACTCGGGTTGGTGTCATCGAATCGAAGGTTACATCTGCCATTGAATTCTTCGCCAACACCAAAGTTAAGGCAAATCGATTTGGCATGACCGATGTGCAGAAACCCATTTGGTTCCGGTGGAAATCGTGTAACGACACCACTGTGTTTACCGGTTTTAAGGTCTTCTGCAATTATTTGACGAATAAAGTCCAGGGGCCTTTTTTCAGGCGTTTCGTTGTTAGTCATGGTCTGTTCTACGCAAAGAGGTTATCTATATTTCGAAGTCTGAGAATCACACGTTCGCGGCCAATTGCCATGAGGATGTCAAACATTGAAGGTCCTGCAAGCTGACCGGTTACAACAGTGCGCATGCCGTTAATGATGATCCCTGGTTTTATTTCCAGTTCGGTTGCAAGTTCGCGCGCCACTCTTTCTGTCTCTTCAAGGTTGAATGATTCAAGGGCTTCATATCTGTTTGCCAGTTCCGGTAGCCATTCCTTAAGACCTTCAAATTTTAGTACATTTTTCTTTAGAGGCTTGGGTTCTACCGTGAAATCTTCTGCAAAATAAGCGCGGCCAAGGGAGGCAAAGTCTTTCAGAGTGTGAAAACGGTCTCTGATAAGAGCTAGTGTGCTGAGGTACCACTCTTTTTTGTCTTCGTCGTAACGCGGATCCCATATGTTTTCAGCAACCAGTTCTCTTTTCACCATCACTGCCAGTGCACCAATATCCATTGTCCGAAGGTAATGCTCATTAATATAGATGGCTTTTGGATCTGTAAAGAATTTGGGATCATTTTTCCGGTAGTTGAAAATTGCACTGGATTTGTTGATTCTCTCAAGAGAGAATGCCTCAATGAGTTCTTCCTTTGTGAAAAATTCCTGATCATTACCGGCAGACCAGCCAAGAAGTGCGAGGAAATTATTAAAAGCCCATGGGATAAAACCATTATCCCTGTAAAATTGAATGGCAACGATTTCTCCATGGCTCCGTTTGGAAATCTTAGCTTTTTTCGTGTCGAGTGTAAGGGGCATATGAGCAAAAACAGGTTGGGGAGCATCAAGCGCTTCGTAAAGTAGAATCTGTTTTATGGTATTTGTCATATGATCCTGTCCTCTGATGATATGGGATATTCGATCTCGAATATCATCCACGACATTACAGAGAAGGTACAGAGGCTTGCCATTGGAGCGGACAATAACAAAATCATCAAGCTCTGAATAGTTACTTTCGATACGGCCCAGGATTTTATCGTCATAGCCCAGCGTTCCAGTTCTTTCGGGAACTTTGAAACGTAAAACGTATGGAATGTTTGCAGCTTCTTTTTCAGCAATTTCTTCTGGAGATAAATGTCGACAGGTGCGGTCATATCCACGTTGCTGCTTTGCCGCCTGTGCAGCTTCACGCTTTGCATCAAGAACTTCTTTTGTGCAGAAGCATTTGTACGCCGATCCATTGTCCAGCAATTTCTGAGCAGATGTAACATGATCGTCGTGGAAGTCTGTTTGAAAAAACGGCCCTTCATCGTAATCGATGCCGAGCCAATCCAAACCGTCTAAGATACCTTGAATCGATTCCTTTGTTGAGCGATCCGCGTCTGTATCTTCTATGCGAAGAATAAGTTTTCCGTTATTCTTCTTTGCGTACAGCCAGTTGTAGAGGGCTGTACGTGCTCCACCAATGTGCAGGTATCCTGTTGGACTTGGTGGAAATCGTAATCGTGTTTCTGTCATGGATGACTCCCCGTTGCTACTTTAAAAACAGTAAAAATTGCATGCATGTCTAGGTATGGTGATGAAAAAGTGAAATGATTGATAAGAAGAATAAGCGGTGCACAAAGCAATTGCAAGTGTCCCTCTTATGATATTTTCAGGCAGGTATATAGCTTTTTCAGTATCATTATTCAACACTATTGAAGACTGTGGGTATATTTTTTGCTGATTAATCCTGTTTTTATAGGAAATGGTTTTGAGTTTTTTAGTTGTTCTCAACAGGGTAAGTTTGTATACTTTTCGGTTCTGCTATCGGGACGTTATTTAAATCGGTTACTCAAAAATTGTTGGTCGTGCCAGGAAGGGGAATTTGGGCTGTCGAGTCAAAAAGTGATATCTCTGATGATTTTGTCAATGCACTTGTTATTAAAGTGGTTACCTGTGAAGTTGAGAATGTGTTGGTTGGTAACGTTTTCGGGCGCAAAGAAACACGTCTGTTACGATTAAGTGCATTCGGACTTGAAGCTATGGCGTCAGGTTCCATGCCGCTTGTTTCTAAGAATGACGTACCTGGGATGATTGGTGCATTGGGGACAACACCAGGATAAGCTGGTGTTATGCACTCATTGTGTTATACGGAGTTCCCATCGTGGTACTGAAAAGTTACAAAAACTGGATAGATTATTAAGGAGTGGAAGAGATGGCTGACCAGAAAAATAAAGTTGATAAAGAGTGTGAGTGTGGCGATGAAAAGGTGCCTGGGAAAGATGGAAAATGTACGATGCCGGAGGTGACTTTTCCAGCGTTTATCATGTCTTTGAATACGTCAGCTCTTTATCATCTTGGTGAACTGGGTGATCCTGTTACAGGTAAAAAGATACTTGACCTTGACCTGGCACGGCATGCAATAGATACCCTAGTTTTGATACAAACCAAAACCAAAGGGAATCTGGAAAAAGATGAGAAAGAATTATTGAAAAATATCCTCTATGACATAAAAATTCGTTTTGTAAAAGCAGTGAAAAGCTGAAAACAGTTGATGGATTACACAAAAAACAGCATTTGTCTCTATGCTCCGGCTAAAATCAACCTGTTTCTTCATGTAGTTGGTAAAAGATCTGATGGCTATCATAATCTGATCACATGGATGCAGAAGATTGATCTATGCGATGTGATTACTCTGGAGTTATCTTCTGGAGATGGAATAATATTTAACTGTAATAGTTCTGAGATTCCCCTTGATAGATCGAATCTGGCTGTTGTGGCGGCAGAGGCTTTTTTTTCAGCGAGTAGCAGGAGTGACGGATGTGCACTGAAAATATTTCTTGAAAAAAAGATTCCTGCGGCTGCCGGGCTGGGTGGTGGTAGTAGTGATGCTGGCACTGTATTAAAGGGATTGAATATTCTTTTTGAAAATGAGTTTTCAGAGGCAGAATTGATTGTCATGGCACGTTCCCTTGGAGCTGATGTACCATTTTTTGTGGTAGATCATGCTGCGGTGATTGCTGAAGGAATTGGTGATGTGATGAAGCCGGTGGAATCATTAACAAATGTCATGTTTGTCCTGGTGAATACAAATATTTTTGTATCGACAGCATGGGTTTTTCAAAATTTAACATTGACAAGTGCAAAGAAAAACTCTAGATTGTCTTGCTTTCAAAAGTGTGATGCGGTTTCTTTATCTCTGGATCTTATGCATAACGACTTGGAGCAGGTGACAAGCAAAAGGTATTCGGAAATAGATCAGATTAAAAAAACGTTATTGACAGTTGGCGCATCAAGAGTTTTGATGTCTGGAAGTGGATCGACTGTCTTTGGGGTTTTTCCGAAAACAGATAATTTGATCGGTATAGAAATGACTGGTATTGTTGAAAAAATACATAAACAATACGGAGAAAAAGTTTTTTTGTGTAGTGCAATTACTGGGGCGTGGCCAAGTGGTAAGGCACCGGGTTTTGATCCCGGCATTCGTAGGTTCGAACCCTGCCGCCCCAGCCAATAATAAAGCAGTCGAACATTCTTGGTACCTCCAAAATGACACTGGATCTTAAGATATTTTCAGGCAATGCTCATGTTAAACTTGCGCAGGAGATAGCAGCAAGTTTAAACATGCCTTTGTGTGAGGCGGACGTAAAGAAATTTAGTGATGGAGAGATATTTGTCGAGGTGAAAGAGAACGTTCGTGGTTCGGACGTTTTTGTCGTTCAACCGACATGCACCCCTGTCAATGACCATCTCATGGAGCTGGTCATTATGGTCGACGCTTTAAGGCGTGCTTCAGCTCGAAGAATTACGGCTGTTGTCCCATACTACGGATATGCGCGTCAGGATCGGAAAAATGCACCGCGGGTACCGATTACTGCAAAGGTTGTTGCCGAAATGTTGATGGTCGTCGGAGTTCGGCGTGTACTTTGTATGGATCTCCATGCAGGCCAAATCCAGGGCTTTTTTAATATTCCGGTTGATCATCTGTATGCTGCCCCTGTTATTCTCGAATATATTCAGAATACTTTTGGCGATAATGTCATAATGGTTTCACCTGATGCTGGTGGTGTTGAAAGAACCCGTGCCTTTGCAAAACGGTTAAACTCTGATTTGGCAATTATTGATAAGCGCCGGGAAAGGGCCAATGAGTGCGAAGCCATGCATGTTATCGGGGATGTGAAAGGTAAAACTGCCATCTTGATGGATGATATGGTCGATACAGCAGGAACACTGTGTGCCGGTGCTAAAACTCTTCTGGATAACGGTGCAAAGGAGGTTCACGCCTGTTGCTCCCATCCGGTTCTCTCAGGGCCTGCTATTGAGCGGTTAAATAAGTCAGAGCTAAAATCTCTGGTGGTAACAAATACCATACCTCTTTCAGAACCAGGTCTGAAGTGTGAGAAAATTAAAGTACTTTCTGTTTCTGCGTTGCTTGCAGATGCGATTAATAGAATACATAATGAAGATTCTGTCAGTTCGCTGTTTGTGTAATTGACGCCCTTGGAACTTCGAATGACCTTTTTAATAAGGTCATCACTTTTTAAATAAACGCAATTATATTTATATTATGTTCGGTCGTTGTTCTTGTTTGCAGTAGCGACTGTTCGGCAAAGGAGGAATTATGCTTCAGGTTGAAATGTCAGCTGCTGTAAGAGCCACTTCAGGAAAAGGCCCAATGCGTCAGTTGCGCATGCAGGGAATGACTCCAGCTGTAGTTTATGGTACTGGAATAGATGCTGTAAATATTCAGTTGGAAACCAAGAAACTTATGGCACAGTTGCTCGAATATTACAGAAAAAATGTTCTTGTTAACCTTAAGATAGATGGTATGGGCGATAAGAATGTTACTATTGTTGAGGTTCAAACAGATCCTGTACATGATACTTTGATTCATGTAGATTTTTGTGAGATTGATCTGGCGAAAGAACGTTCGTTCAACGTTCCTGTAACATATACAGGTGTAGCAAAAGGCGTTGATCTTGGTGGTTTCCTGGCGATCAGCCATAATTCAGTTGTACTTGAGGCCAAGCCACTTGATATACCAGATGAATGTGTTGTAGATATCACAAGTCTTGATATTGGTGACAATATCAAATGCAGCGAAATTAACATACCAGACAATGTGAAATTGATGACCGATCCTGATTCCGTTGCCGTCGTTGTCGTGAAACCAGGTGCTCAGGAAGTAGAGGAAGAAGTAGAAGAGGAAGGTGTAGAAGGTGAAGAAACTGCCGTAGCAGAAACTGATGCAGAAGAATAGACGCTACTTGTTCACTGGCACACTGTATTAAAAAATTGTGGTTTTGGGTTTATTGGTCTGGGAAAGTGATTTTCCCAGACCTTTTTTATTTGGAAATTATGGAAAAGCAGAATTTTTTGATAGTTGGTCTTGGCAATCCAGGCGACCAATATGCAGCATCCCGTCATAATATTGGATTTCTGATAATTGACCAGTTGGCAAAGGTATGGAATGGCTCTCTTACACAGGAAAAATGGGATGGGTTTTATACTTCTTTTTCATTCCCTCAGGCCAAGGTGTTTCTCGTAAAACCACAGACATTTATGAATCGAAGCGGGCGATCTGTTTCGCAGTATCTCCGTTTTTTTAAAATTGCACCAACGCGCTTACTTGTTATTCACGACGATCTTGATATGGACGTTGGGCGAATAAAACTTGTGCTGGGAGGGGGTGCTGGCGGACACAATGGTATCAAATCGATTAAAGGTTCCATAGGAACAAAAGAATATTACCGATTAAAAATTGGGATAGGAAGGCCAGGAAAGGGAGGGGTTCATTCGGAATACCCTGTTGAAAAATATGTCCTCAGTTCAATAGATGCAAATGAGCACGAGATTCTACAGGCGCGATACAATGCTCTTGTGGATGGTATTGAATCATTTTTTGAGGACGGTCCAGATAAAGCGATGAATCTTTTGAACTGTTTGAAATAGTAGTATTGGGTGTTAGTTTTTATTGCAGTTCTTAGCCCTGTTTTACGAAAAAGTAAGGCAATTTAGCAGGTAATGTGTTATATGTATTGAAAGTAGTGGTAGTAATCGGTAATTTTGTTGGTTCCAGTATCGCCCACTTCAACAAAATTCAATAACAACCAGAGAGGGATATTGTTCCTGGCAATCTGGTTCTTTCCTTGGTATGCAAAATAGCGTTGTGTCTTGTGCTTCCTGATAATACTTGCTTCGGTTGTGTGCAAGGTGCGTTAATTAAAGGAGATATTTGTGTTTTCTGAAGGTGATATGGCTGTGTATCCAGCCCATGGTGTTGGTGTTATTAAGGCAGTTGAAACAAAACAGATCGGGGGAACCGATCAGTCTTTTTATGTTTTGGAAATACTTGATAACAGTATGCGAATAATGATTCCAACAATAAGTAGTGAGAAAGTTGGTTTGCGCGCTATTGTAGGTATGCAGGAGGTTAACGAAGTTCTTACTATTCTGGCTGATCGAACAGTAGAGCTTGGGGCACAAACATGGAACAGGCGTTATCGTGATTATATGGAGAAGATTAAGACCGGTTCTGTTCATGAAGTAGCTGTTGTTTTGCGAGATCTATTCCTTCTCAGCGTAGATAAGGATTTGAGCTATGGTGAAAGGAAAATGCTTGATACAGCCAAAAATCTTCTCGTAAAGGAATTGTCACTGGCCCAGGATGTTAAAGAAGAAAATGTGACCGAAACCATCGAAAAAATATTTTCATAAACACTATAGCCAACTCATGATTTATCGTTAACGTACTTTTGTCAGCCGCTGGCAAGCGTTTTTTTTCTATCGATCATTTTCGTCTGTATTAATATTATGGATTCCAAGGAAACATCTTTGTCTGGTTCCAGTTCATTAAAGAACTCCTTTGCAGTTGCTGTTGATTCAGATCTTGAAGGTGTGCGCCTTGATCAGTTTCTTTCGCGTGTTCTTTCTTCTGTTTCAAGAACACTTATTACACATTCAATCCGAAAGGGGCTGGTACTGGTTGATGCTGTATCAAGAAAAGGCAGCTACCGTCTGAAACGTGGTGAAGTTGTTGCCGGATCAATTTTTGAACTGCCGGGAATTGATGTTGAGCCTGAAAAAATTGATTTTCCTGTTCTTTACGAAGATGAGCACTTGTTGCTTATTTCAAAACCGCCTGGCCTTGTCGTTCATCCGGGAAGTGGAAATCACACCGGTACACTTGTAAATGGTCTGGTCTATTACTGCCAGGCAATAGCTGGTGCTGGAGATACTCTTCGACCAGGCATTGTCCATAGACTTGACAAGGATACTTCGGGCGTCATGGTGATTGCCAAACAGGATAAAATTCATCGTATTCTCGTTGATTATTTCAAGAACCGTCTCCTGGAAAAAGAATATATTGGTTTGGTGCATGGCATACTCAAGCAGAAAAAGGGGAGAATTTCTGCAGCTATTGGTCGTCATCCGGTTCATCGTCAAAAAATGGCGGTCAGGCCCGGTACTGGTCGGCACGCCGTCAGTAATTGGGAAGTAGTAGATGAATTTGCCGGAAAGATGAGCCTGGTTAAAGTAAACATCGAAACGGGAAGAACGCATCAGATCAGGGTTCATATGGCACACATTGGGCACCCGGTTGCAGGTGATGTTGTATATGGACCGAAGCATGCAGGTGATAGTATTTCAAGGCAATTACTTCATGCTTCAAGGCTTGTTTTCAAACATCCTGTTATCGCAAAAACAATTGACATTAAAGCACCTTTGTGGCCAGACTTTCGTGAAATACTTGAAGGATTAGGCTGGTCACAAAAACCGGAATATGAAACATGAATATTGCGATAACCGGTGGCCTTGGTACCGGCAAAAGTACTGTCAGTAAAATTTTGTCAGCCCATTTGGGTGCTGAACTGATTGATACTGACAATCTTTGCAGATTACAGATGCTTCCTGGAAAAGAAGGGTTCAGGCGCTTTCTTAAGACTTTTGGTGGTAAATATATTCAGGACGATGGTGCCATTGATCGTCTGGAATTGCGTAAAGCTGTTTTTGTTGATTGTGAGGTAAAAAATTCGCTGGAAGATATTTTGCATCCGCTAGTAAGATCTGAGGTTGCTGCCCGCTGTGAAAAGAGTGGTGTAGAGGGCAGAAGAGTGGTGGTTGAGGTTCCGCTGTTATTTGAGGTAAACTGGCAGCAGGACTTTGAACACACGGTTGTAGTGTATGTCCCGGAAAAAGTGTGTATACAAAGAGTTATGGCTCGTGATGGTATTGACAAAGATACGATATTTAAAATCCTTTCAGCTCAAATGCCTATCGATAGAAAACGGAGCCTTGCAGATTTTGTTATCAATAACTCTTCTACTTTCGCCAGTACCGTGCAACAGATTGGCTGGCTTGCCGGTAAACTTGCTCTACCAGAGAAATTACAAGAATTTGTTAATAACAAGTTAAAAAGCTTGACAGTAAAGATTTGAATACGTATAAGAAAAACGATATTTGAAAATTCAATCCCTATTCGAGCCGAATCTTTCTTATAACTCTGTTATGAGTTGACTGTACACGTCAATCACAGAGAGTGCTTTTCTGGACGATACAGAATTCAAAAGTGCGATTCTCCACGGATCTGGTCATTTATCCCATTCTGTTCTTATAATCTGAAAGACGAATATACTTTAAATTGCTTTAATATAGCGAGTTTATACTCAATTACTGGTCGCTCTCTGTCAACCCAAAAGACACTGCGAAAGTACCTCCGTGATATATAGGTACTCATTCCATATACAGGTGCTAGAGATATCTCAAATTGTATGGCTGCTAATGACAGTATAATTGTTATTACACCTTGTTTTTTATACTATCCTGCCGAAAATAATCCACAAAGGAGAAGTTGATTCATGAATCTGGCGGAACTTAAAACGAAAAAAATTGGCGAATTAGTGCAATTGGCCCGTACGTTAAAAGTAGAAGGGTATAGTTCGCTGCGTAAGCAAGAGCTTATATTTGCAATTTTAAAAGCGCAATCAAGCAAAGACGGCAAAATGCGGGGCAGTGGTGTTCTCGAAATTTTACCGGATGGATTTGGTTTTCTGCGTGCTCCTGATTACAACTACCTGCCAGGTCCAGATGACATTTACGTCTCTCCTTCACAAATTCGCAGACTAAACCTTCGAACAGGAGACACCATTGAGGGATTGGTGAGGGCACCAAAGGAAGGAGAACGATATTTTGCTCTGCTGAAGGTGGACAGTGTAAACTTTGATCCGCCTGATGCAGCTAAACAGAAAACTCTGTTTGGCAACTTAACACCGCTACACCCTAACGAAGCATTTTCTCTTGAATGGCAACCAGATAATTATTCCATGCGTATGATGGATATGTTTGCACCTATTGGTAAAGGTCAACGGGGGCTGATTGTCGCGCCGCCAAGAACCGGTAAAACAGTTCTTATGCAGAAAATTGCCAATTCAATAGTGAGAAATCACAAGGAAGTGTATCTTATTGTTCTGCTTATCGATGAACGGCCTGAAGAAGTAACGGAAATGACGAGAAGTGTTAAGACTGCTGAAGTTGTCAGTTCTACATTTGATGAACCACCGCAGCGACATATACAGGTTGCTGAGATGGTAATTGAAAAAGCCAAACGGCTTGTAGAGCATAAAAAAGATGTGGTTATTCTACTTGATAGTATAACCCGTCTTGCCAGAGCATATAATACAGTTACGCCAGCAAGTGGTAAAATCCTTTCAGGTGGTGTTGAAGCTAACGCATTACATCGTCCCAAGCGTTTTTTCGGGGCAGCGAGGAACATTGAGGAAGGTGGTAGTCTGACAATTCTTGCAACGGCATTGATCGAGACTGGCAGCCGTATGGACGAGGTAATATTCGAAGAATTTAAAGGTACAGGTAATATGGAACTTGTGCTGGATCGTAAAATGGCAGATAAACGAATTTTTCCGGCCATTGATCTCAAACGATCCGGAACCCGTAAAGAGGATCTGTTGATGAAAGCTGCTACTTTGAACCGCATCTGGATACTCAGGAAGCTGCTAAATTCCATGAATCCAGCGGATTGTATGGATTTTCTAATCGATAAATTGAAGCATCAGAAAACTAATGCTGATTTTATTGATTCGATGAATTCATAATTGTACTATAAAAGAAGTGAGTAAGATCGATTTTTGTTGAAATAATTGGCCCTTTGGGTACAATGTACAGCTTGTCTGTAGAATATATATTATTTTTTTAGATTTAAAATACTCGGTTAGAGTGTTGGAGGAATAGAAGTCATGAGAGAAGGTATTCACCCGGAATATAACAAAATTACCGCAGAATGTGCTTGCGGAAACAAGGTGGAACTTGGCACTGTTCTCACTGAAATGAAGGTCGAAATTTGTTCAGCCTGTCATCCGTTTTTCACTGGCAAGCAGAAGTTAATCGATTCAGCAGGACGAATAGAAAAATATAAGAAACGTTATGCAAAGCATTTTGCCAAGAAGGAAAGTGAGAAGGACTGATTCTGTACTTCGATGACGGGATTTTGAGCCAGTTCAGAGCTAATAGTTTCATAAAATCGTAGTTTCAGGGAACGTGATTCTTTAACAGTTGTATAAGAATAATAACGTTTTGAAACTTGTTTTCTGTATTGTCCACAACGATGCTTGCATGGTTGTGGACTTTTTTTTTATACCCTTACCCTCGAATTGTTATGTTTGATAAATTTGTTGAACTTGGAGATAAGATTTCCCATTTGGAAGGGAAATTATCTGACCCACAACTTGTCACAGATCAGAAAGAGTATCAAAAGGTTGTACGGGAACATGCTCATCTAACTAAGCTCAATGAAAAATATTGTGAATATCGAAAAGTTCAACAGGAAATAATCGATAATAAAGCTATTTTACATGATGAGAACGAGGATCAGGAATTTAAAGATCTTGCAAAAGTCGAATTGGAAGAGCTGGAAGAAAGAGAAAATCGACTTGATCAGGAAATGAAGATTATTCTTCTTCCAAAAGATCCAAATGATGACAAAAATACGTTTTTGGAGATTCGTGCAGGAACCGGTGGAGATGAAGCCGCACTTTTTGCAGGTGATCTCTTCAGAATGTACAGTCGTTTTGCAGAATCAATGGGTTGGAAGGTTGAGGTGATGAGTTCCAGTCCTCTTGGTATAGGTGGGTTTAAAGAGATTATTGCGCTTATCAGTGGCAAACAAGTCTATTCAAAATTAAAATTTGAAAGTGGAGTGCACCGGGTACAGAGGGTTCCGGAAACTGAAACCCAAGGCAGAATTCATACTTCAGCTGTAACCGTAGCTATTTTACCTGAAGCGGATGCGGTGGAACTTGATATTGACATGAACGAATTAAAATTCGATGTTTTTCGTTCTTCAGGTCCTGGTGGGCAATCTGTTAATACCACTGATTCAGCCGTTCGTATCACTCATTTACCGACCGGGTTGGTTGTTATTTGTCAGGATGAAAAATCACAACATAAAAACAAAGCCAAGGCTCTCACTGTGCTAAGAGCGCGTTTATTTGATCAAATTGAGCAGGAGCATCACGATAAAATTTCAAAAGATCGGAAAAGTCAGGTGGGGAGTGGAGACAGGAGCGAGAGAATTCGAACATATAATTTCCCGCAGGGGAGAATGACCGATCATAGAATTAATCTTACTCTTTATAAGCTTGATGCCATAATCAGTGGCAAACTCGAGGAAGTTATATTCCCACTTATTGCTCACGATCAGGCTGAAAAACTCAAAGATATCCAATAATACCCTTCAATGCAGTTTCAGGCCAATGTATGCGTTTGATCGATTTGCTTCAGTTTGGTGTTTCAGAGCTTAGGAGTGCCGGAATTTCAGAGTATGAGAATGACGCACGACTTCTTCTTGAAGATGTTCTTGATAAAAGCCGAACGGAGTTGTTTCTTACAGCCGATTGCCAGGTAGAGCACCAAAAACATGAAAAGTATTCTTTTTATCTGAATCGTCGTAAGAAACGGGAGCCAGTGGCTTATATTCTTGGAGAACAGGAGTTCTGGTCGCTTCCTTTTTATGTTTCTCCAGATGTCCTTATCCCAAGATCCGAAACAGAATTTCTTCTAGATAGGGTCTTTGCCAAAACTGAGCCCGAAAACTTTGTCAACGGCAAGATTTTGGATCTTTGCTCTGGCAGCGGCGTTATAGCCACCATTCTCGCCAAAGAAACCGGGCAGACTGTGTTCGCATCAGATATATCGTGGCGTGCTCTGCAGATGACTCATAAAAATGCCAAAAGGCATTCTCAGGAACAAAGAGTACAACTGGTTTTGGCTGATTTTTTGTCATCATTTTCCGATTGTCCAGCTTTTTCTCTTATAGTTTCAAATCCACCCTACGTGAGCAGATTTGATATTGATCACTCTCTTGAACCAGAAGTATCCTGCTTTGAACCTCAACTCGCACTTGATGGCGGTGCTCTCGGACTTGAAAGTATCGTGAAAATACGACAGGAATTACCTCAAATGCTTCTTGACGGAGGACAATTTTTTATGGAGATTGGCGCGGATCAGGGCGAAGCTGTTTTTGAACTGTTTGAAGAGAAAACCGGTTTAGCGGGTGAGTTTCAACACGTGGAAATATTAAAGGATTATTCTGGCAGAGATCGGGTACTACACGCCAGAATGGCAATACATTAAAGGGTTAACTGATGGAAAAGTTGATTGTTGAAGGTGGAAAACCTCTTGCTGGGACTGTAAGAATAAGTGGTGCAAAAAATGCGGCGTTGCCTCTTATGGCAGCAACATTGCTTACCTCAGGAAAACATATTCTTCGCAATGTGCCAGACCTAAGAGATACCCGTACCTTTATTAAACTCCTTGAGGATCTCGGTGTTCAGTGTGAGAGAAAAGGCGATACCGTCACCTTTGATTCTACTCATATACGCCATTCCGAGGCATCCTATACCCTTGTTAAGACCATGCGGGCGTCAGTTCTTGTTCTTGGACCGTTGCTTGCACGTACAGGAAAAGCTAAAGTTTCTCTTCCTGGAGGATGTGCTATTGGTGCCAGGCCCATCAATTTCCACATTATGGGCCTTGAAAGACTTGGTGTAACCTGTCTTCTGGAAGGGGGCTACGTTGACGCAGAGATTAACACACCCATGCAGGGTAATGTAATCTATTTTGATATTCCTTCCGTTACCGGCACTGAAAATATGTTGATGGCATCCGTACTGGCGCAGGGAACAACCGTACTAAAAAATGCGGCAAGGGAACCTGAGATTGGTAATCTTGTAGATATGTTGATTGGAATGGGTGCTAATATAGAAGGCCGCGACAGCGACAAGTTGACAATACATGGGGTAGATAAACTTGTACCTGCTGACTGTGCAATTATTCCTGATCGTATTGAAGCAGGTACCTATTTAATTGCCATAGCTGCAACCAGGGGACATGGTACTGTTACTCATTGCAATCCCGCTCATCTCCCTTCACTTCTCGAAAAGCTACGACAAACCGGACTGGTTGTGACCGAAGATGTTTCTACAATTACTGTAGAGACTCCGGATACCATCAAAAGTCCTTTTTCTCTTGATAGTGTTGATATCAAAACTATGCCTTATCCTGGTTATCCGACGGATCTGCAGGCACAGTTTATGGCACTTATGGCATTGAGTTCTGACACGTCTGTGATAAATGAAACAATATTTGAGAATCGTTTTATGCATGTGGCTGAATTGCAAAGATTGGGTGCGGATATTCGAACAGATGGTCATACTGCAGTTATTAATGGCAAAGGATTGAAAGGTCTGAGTGGTGCTCCTGTCATGGCAACTGATCTACGTGCGAGTTCTTCACTTGTAATTGCCGGGTTGGCCGCATCCGGACGGACTGAGATTTCAAGAATTTATCACCTCGAACGTGGCTATGAAAATCTTGTTGAAAAGCTTACCGGACTGGGTGCACGTGTTTGGAAGGAGAGGGAATAACAACAGGTTCTACCTTTCGCCAGGAAAATACATTTTGACTGTTTCCGTTTTTTCCGTATTCTGTAAGAAGACGGATTAGAATTTCAACTTAGGGAGATTGTTTATTATGCGGATACTGGTATTGGAAGATGCTCACTCAACAAGAGAGTTGCTCAAGGCACGTCTTGTCAAGGAAGGTCATAAGGTAGACGCCGTTGACAATGGGCATCAGGGATTTCTGCTGGCAACATCCTCTACCTTCGATGTCATCTTAACGGATATCAACATGCCACGTTGGGATGGCTTTAAATTCATTGAAGCCATTGAAGTGATATGTCCCCACCTGCCGCTTATCATCAGTTCGTCTTTGGATAATAAAGAAGACATTGAACGTCTTTCCACCCATAAAAATGTTCTAGAGATTTTACCAAAACCAATTGATTTTAAAAAACTCTTTGAGATTTTAAAGACAATTCCCGTTTATACACATTACAATATAAATAAAATGGCCAGAATCGTCTGTACGATTGGCCCTGCCTGCACAAGTCTTGATATTCTCGGAAAAATGATTCTCGCAGGAATGGACGTTGCCCGTCTCAATTTTTCTCACGGCACCTACGATCAGCATGAAATTGCTCTCGATCTGATCAGAAAAGCTGAGAAGAATTGGGATAAACCTGTTGCCGTTTTACAGGATTTATGTGGCCCCAAAATACGAACAGGTCTAATGGAGGGGGGAAGCATTGTTCTTGTTGTTGGTAAGACTCTGGTGATACAGGCTGAAGAAATATCAGGTACAGTCGATTGCATATCAACAATTACTCCACAGATTCTTGGCGATTTAAAGGTTGGAGAACCTATTCTTCTCGATGATGGCCTTTTGGAACTCAGGGTTACACAAACCGGTTCAGAAAAGGTTGTTTGTGAAGTGGTAAGGGGTGGTATTCTCAAATCAAGTAAAGGAATGAATCTTCCCGCAACGGATTTGAGCCTGCCTAGTATTACCGAAAAGGACTGGCGTGACCTGGATTGGGGCCTTGCCCATTCTGTTGACTATGTGGCACTCTCTTTTGTTCGCTCACCTCAGGAAATTATTGAATTAAAAGAATATATTAAGAAAAATGGTAAACGTGATATTCGAATAATTGCCAAGATAGAAAAGCCTGAGGCTGTAAAACATATCAAGGAAATTGTCAGAGTGTCCGATGCTATTATGGTTGCGCGCGGTGATATGGGTGTGGAATTACCCGCTGCACGAGTACCGAGGATCCAGCAGGAAATCATAAATTTATGCTGGAAAATGAATAAACCCGTCATTACGGCAACACAGATGCTCGATTCAATGACATACAATTCCAGACCAACACGTGCCGAGGTAACCGATGTCAGTGTAGCGATTAAAGAAGGTACAGATGCTGTCATGCTCTCTCAGGAAACCGCTACCGGAACAGACCCTGTTAATGTCGTACGAACAATGGCTGCAATTATATGCGAAGAAGAGCGACATTCTGCAATGAGTATAGAGCAGTATCGTGATATGCTTGTTCATAATTCCACCAACGAGATAGTAACAGCAGCTGCTGGTTTAACCAGCACATCCGCGACCATGCTTTTTGACCCAGGTGGTGAAATCTACCCGACGTTGTCCAAATGGAACAGAAGAGTTGTCTCGATACTTGTTACACATTCCACTCATGTGGCAAGGCATGCAAGCCTTTTTAAAAATATAGTACCTCTCATCATTTTCGAAGGTCTCGACCAGGAATCAATGCTGGTCAAAGCACTAAAAATGGGTCGGGAAGCTGGTTATCTCCATGAAGGAGATACTTTGGCAGTGGTTTATGGTAGTGATATAGCCGGATGTAAAGTTGAGCAGGTCGGAGCCCTGCGCCTTGTTGTTGTGGACTGAAAAAGGGGTTGTGAAGACTGTGAAAGATTTTTTTAATAAACACCGGGAAAGGGTTACTCTGATAGGATTGGGGCTTGCTTTTCTGATTTTTGTCGGAGGCGGTATCTATCTGCAGAAAAAAAATAAAAAAGAAAAAGAGTCTTTTGTCGAAAGCGCACCAAAAACTGTTGAATTTAAAAAACCTGTATCTAAGTGATCAGCGACAATTATAATTACCGCCTGACGACAATTATTTTCACCGGATAATTGTGAATAGATTATTCATGTTGCTCTAAGGAGGAACATGAATGATCACAGACAATCAGGTGAGG
>CAMZKN010000002.1 GCA_947311315.1 uncultured Desulfobulbaceae bacterium
ATTTTCTTTGTCTTCTTTGGGAATGTTTTTGGTGAGTTGATCGAATGTGCTTTTCATGCTTCCCATCATACAAGGGCAGGGGTTCGAACGCACGCTTTATTTTACCAACACTTTTGGAGAAGTTACGAAGAAAATTATTAACCAAAAGATAAAACGGCATAAATTGCCGAATAATGCAATTCAAGGAACAAGCGGGCAGCGCGGTTTTTCGGAGCTCATCCTTGTTGCCAAACTCACAGGTTGATCAAAGTTGGTTGCTACAAATCCCGCTTGCCCCTGATTGCGGCCGTTCTGTGCTTGATACAAAATTTCGATATTTGAGAATGAATAGAAAGTAGTATTGCGTATTGCGCAATACACTGTATAATATATCTATGATAAAAACTTTCAAACACAAAGGACTTAGGAAATTCTTTGAAAATGGTAGTTTGGCTGGTATTCAACCCGGGCATCGACAAAAGCTTAGATTTCGACTTATAGCTCTTGATACTGCTACTTGTATTGAAGATATGAATACTCCAGGATGGCGACTCCATAGTTTGAAAGGTGATCACCAAGGATTATGGGCGATTGATGTAAATCGAAACTGGCGTATCGTTTTTAAATTTAAAGATGGCAATGCCTATATTGTAGACTATGAGGATTATCAATGATGGCTATGTATAACCCACCCCATCCAGGGGAATTCATCAAAGATGTATATTTAAAACAGTTGGGAGTGACCCCAAGAGGTGTTGCCTTACGGCTTAAAGTTTCACCTTCGACTTTTTCCAGACTTATTAAAGGACAGAGTTCAATTAGTCCTGCTATGGCTTTGCGTTTATCCAAATGTTTGGGTCGCAGCCCAGAAAGCTGGCTTCTTATGCAGGATAGTTATGATTTATGGCAAGCTAAACAAAATGTTGATCTCTCAGGCATAGAACCTCTGGCAATACCAGCTTAGGCGTTCAATCCAAAATTGCACAGAACAAGTCGCCGGGAATTAAAGGGTCAGAGCAAAATTAAAAATTATGCAAAGTATTTATAGCGTGTTAAACCGACGCCGCCCGCCGTGCGAGACGGCATCGGCCTGAGGCAATTATAATTGTCGTTGAACACACGACAAAAAGAAGCGGTAATCCCTGGTCGGCAGGTGATGCAAGGCGGTGCGGGGATATATTCGACGTGATATATATCTTGACAAGCCCCACAGTAGGTCTATATTTTAATGTATATACTATTGTAAGTGGTTCCACTTCGCACAACTTTTATACAGTTAATAATAAGTAACTACTCACGGAGTTCATAACTCTATGTTTTTATTACCACTGAACTGTAACTGCCTACAGGTGCTCCATATTCGTGCAGGCCATTTACCCGTTATAGCCCCTCTATACCGGCAAATGTGATCGTGTGAAGATGGGGTGCGTGTGAGCAGTTACAATAATAATTTCAAAACACATAGGTATATACGAGTCGAATGAAGGGTGAAAATAAGTATTAAGGAGGCATTATGGATACAGCAAAATTGTTCATTAATGGGCGTAGTCAGGCTGTACGCTTGCCGAAGCCATATCGTTTTGAAGGAAGTGAAGTGTTTGTCAAAAAAACCGAAGAAGGAGTTCTCTTAATCCCCAAAGATAACACTGCATGGGAAGTATGGGAAAAAAATATAAAAAAATATAAAAAGTCATTTATGGCGGAACGTAATCAACCCCAGGCACAGCAAGTAAGAGAAGGATTGGATGAAATATTTGATTGATACGAATATATGCATCTATATCATGAATAATCATCCTCCTGAAGTGTTGGAGAAGTTTAAGCAAATATGCGTGGGAGAAGTTGGTATATCTTCTATATCTGTCTCCGAATTACATTATGGGGCATGTAAAAGTAATAAAATAAAACAAAATATTAAAAGATTGGAAGAGTTCCTCTATCCATTTGAAATTCTGGCATATGATGAAAGCGCCTCACGGGAATATGGCAAAGTACGTTCTCAGCTTGAAAAACATGGACAGGTAATTGGGCCACTTGATATGCTTATTGCGGCCCATGCAATAAGCAAAAGACTAACAATAATCACAAATAATACCCAAGAATTCAAAAGGGTAGGATTGTTGAAAGTTGAAAATTGGGTAGTCGAATAATCTCAGAACGATTGTATTAAAAGTGACTTGCTGGTAGCACTGTTTCACTTTGGAATGACCCAACCCGAGCTCTGAATGAATGCACATCTGATACTGGTTCAGAGCGGGTGAAGGGGACAATCGAAGTCCAAAATGGCTCAACCCAATAATCACAATTGAGGAATAAATGGCAAATGCAAAGCATAGTGTGACTGTTTCACGATATGTATTGTAGGTGCTACTTGCAGATAAACGCTCGATTTACTTCCGCCTACGTCCAAACCTGCTTGATGAAAATGACAATTTATTTGTTGAATGTGCATTTACTAGCAACAGTCAGTACTTGATAACTTCAAATACCAAGGGTTTTCACTTTGGTAGACTGAAAAGTCATCCTTTCGAAGTGGTAACTCCTGGAGATTTTTATTACCTCTGGAGGTATAATCATGAATAAAACACAAGTTGTTACTTTAAGGGTTCCCAACTGAGCTAAAAATCCGATTAGCACATGAAGCTAAAGCTCAAGGTGTTTCTTTAAACAATCTTGCAAACTACTTTTTAACCACACAATTGACCCAGCTTGAGGCATTATCTTCAGTAGAGTCACGAATATCGGTGAAAAATATTTCTACGCTTAAAGCAAAAGTTACCAAAATCATGGATGCTGTGCCTCAAAAACAGACCGTTCCTGGGTGGGATACTGTAAAAGTATAAATCAGAGAGCAATGGTATTCAGATCAGCGCGTGGTTTCCTGAGACCTAACGTAATTACAGGGATTGTCGGCTAAATCTTATTATAAGCAATTGGATGGTACTGTTTTCTTGCCGAAGACTGTCGTGGACAATATAATAGAAGATGGTTATTGAAACTGGAACTATTAATATATTGAACGACTATGGAACTGTAATTATGCCTATCTTGACAACTACAATCGGAGCCTATCCCAAACCGCACTATATTCCCATTCCAGACTGGTTTCAGCAGGAGAGCACCACGGCGAATGACCCAACCCGAGCTCTGGATGAATGCGAATCCGGCAATGGTTCAGAGCTGGTGAAGGTGTTGGACAAGGGGACAATCGAAGTCGTACGTGAACAGGTGGCTCTCGGTATCGATGTGCCCACGGACGGAGAAGTCCGCAGGGAGAACTATATTCATTATAATTGTCGAAATATGAAGGGTTTTAACTTCTCCAGATTGACGCCCAAATCGATGCGGGATGGTCAATGGCAGGTGTCGGTACCTACTATTGATCGACGTGTTGAGGCAGGTGATGAATTTTTGGTTCGTGATTGGCAGGTCGCCCAGTCGGCAACTGACAAACCGGTTAAAATCACCATTCCCGGCCCCTTAACTATCATGGATTCAACTTTTGATGCGTTCTATGATGACGAGAAAAAACTGGCCGCTGATTTGGCCATCGCGATAAACAGGGAAATTCTTCGACTAACAGATAAAGGTTGTTCCTGGATTCAAATAGATGAGCCGATTTTTGCCCGTAAACCCGATGAAACGCTTGCTTATGGTATTGAAAATCTGGAACGCTGTTTTCACAATGTACCGGGCAGCGTTGATCGAAGTGTTCATATCTGTTGTGGATACCCAGATCGTGTTGACAGTAAAGACTATCTGAAAGCTTCTCCGGATAGCTACACCCGACTTGCTCCAGCGCTTGATGAAGCGGCGATTGACTCCATTTCCATTGAGGATGCGCAACAATACAACGATTTGAAACTCCTTGAACTGTTTAGTCGGACGACTGTCATACTGGGGGTTGTTGGAATTGCGCGTTCCAGAATAGAAACTGTTGAAGAAATCACTTTGCGTCTACAGGAGGCCTTGATCCATATTGATGCCAATCGTCTGATGGCTGCTCCCGATTGTGGTCTTGGTATGCTAAGTAAAGATCAGGTGACAGCGAAATTGAAAAATATGGTCCAGGCCGCAGCGCTATGCGGGTGAGGGAAGATATGACCATACGTAAGGAGGCTTGGGCTTTTATCTCCAGCCTCCTTACGTATTTTTAAAAAGTGTTACGCTTTAAACCACCAACGTTCGACATTTTTATGCCCGTCCATCTCCATATGTGCGGAGAGAGGGCCATGGGCAATTTTACTGGACTGGGCCTCAACAATCTGATTAAACATGGGCACTACTGTACCACTGTCGTTTCTGCAAATTTCCTGCATGTCGCCGTAGAGCTTTCTTCGTTTGGTTACATCCAGCTCTGCTCTGGCTTCCTTGAGCATTTTATTGAATTTTTCATTGTCCCAATGGGTATCATTCCAGGGGGCGCCCTTGGCATAGGCAACTGAAAACATCATATCCTCAACAGGCCGCCCTGACCAGTAACACATGCACCACTCTTTTTTAGTCCATACATTGGACCAGTATCCATCACTGGGCTCCCGGACTACATTGATCTTGATACCGGCTTTTTTAGCGCTTTCCTGATAGAGTACAGCAGCATCCACGGCACCGGAAAAGGCTGCGTCCGAGGCGTGGAGGTTAAAGGTATGATCCAGCATCCCGGCCTTCTTCATGTGAAATTTTGCCTTGTCCGGGTCATAGGTTCGCTGCTCAAGATTTGCGGCATGGTAACGGCTTACCGATGAGATAGGATGATCGTTGCCAACTTCTCCATAGCCTCTCAGGATCGTTTTCACCATCTCTTCCCGGTTAACGGCAAGTTTTAATGCGGTACGGACATCGGTATCCGTGTAGGGCTTTTTATCGACCATCATGGGAACCGTATAGTGCATGGTTCCGGTCACAGCGGTCACATTGATTCCTTTCATTCTTTTTAACAGGTGCACTGTCTTTACATCAACTCTGTCTATGGCATCGACCCTGCCTGTTTTCAATGCATTGGTTCTGGCATTAACATCAACGATTGCAAGGGTTTCGATTTCATTAAAATGAGCTCGATCAGATCTCCAGAAATTGGGATTATGTCTGGTGAAGGCACGAACGCCGGGCTCCCAGTCTTCCAGTATGTATCCGCCGGTTCCGATTCCTTTTTCCCAATCTTTACCCTGGGTTCCGTCCGGGTAGATTCGCAGGTGATAATCACTCATGATAAATGGAAAATCGGCACTACCTTCACTCAGTTCAAATACGACTGTGAATTTACCATCAGCTTTAACATTTTTGATGCTTTTTAAATATGGCTTGGCAGCTGATTTGGATTTTTCACCCCTGTGGTGATTGATGGAGTAAATAACATCTTTAGCAGTTAAGGTTTTGTCGTTATGAAATTCAACTCCTTTACGAAGTTTAAAGGTCCATACTTTTGCATCTGCCGAAGAGTCCCAGGATTCTGCCAGTTCCGGGGCCGGCTTAAAGTTATGATCAATCTCGACCAGACAGTTACTTAATTGTGTACTTACATTAATTGGTTGACTGGCAAGAAGGGTCGCAGGATCGAGGGAATCCGAGGTTGCTCCGCCTGTCATAGCCTGCCTGAATGTACCTCCTTTTTGAGGAGTTGCAGCAAAAGCAGTTCCAGATAAAAGTGAAGGGGAAATGGCTGCCGTAAGCCCTAATGCGGAAACTCCAGCAATAAACTGCCTGCGGGTAATATTTTTCTGGTCATACATCTGTTTCAGGGATGATAGGTTTTTGTGCATTTTTCCCTCCATAGTAGGTTGTAAATCGGTTTGTTATATCAGATAAAAGCAGAGGCACGACTGGCTAAGAGATTGTCCAGCCAGTTCGGATCCATCTCGGGTACCGATGCTAACAGTTTATCTGTATATTCATGGTGTGGTGGAGAAAGCACTTCTGCTTTTTCCCCTTGTTCCACGATCCTTCCTTTCAGCATAATGACAATTTTATCTGCAATTGCTTTTACCGTTGCAAGGTCATGGGTGATAAACAGGTAGGAGACATTGGTTTTATTCTGTAAATCCTGCAGCAGGTCAAGTAATCCTTCGGCTACAAGTTGATCCAGAGCAGAAGTAACCTCGTCGCATATAATCAGCTCTGGTTCTGCTGCCAGTGCTCTGGCAATGCAGATTCGCTGCTTTTCTCCACCTGAAAGTTCTGTTGTCATCCTGTTAATGTAGCTGTCAGGGTCAAGTTCAATTTTTTCTAACAGTTCCCTTATTTTTTCATCTTTCTCTCTGCCTTTTATGCCAAAGTAGAACTCAATCGGCCTGCCGATGACCTTTCTGACGGTTTGTCTGGGGTTTAGAGCAGTGTCAGGCATCTGGTAAATCATCTGCATTCTTCTTAAATCTTCTTTTTCCCTCTTACGCAGTTGTAAAGGGAGTTCTTTTCCCAGAAACGTAACTGAGCCCCGGGTTGCAGGAAGAAGGCCGGTAATTACTCTGGCAAGTGTACTTTTGCCGCTACCGGATTCTCCCACAAGTGCAACCGTTTGTCCTTTACTGACTACAAGGTCAATATCATCAAGGACATTCTCCTGCCCGGTATATGTTGCAGAAACCTTTTTAATATTAAGGATTATCCCCATTTCATCAGAATTATTTTTTTCCTGGCGTGTGCTTCTGACGTTGAGCAATTCGCGGGTATATTTTTCTTTTGGGTTTTCGAGCAGTTCACAGGTTTCACCCTCCTCAACAAGTCGACCGTTTCTGAGAACCATGATTCTATGGGCTACCTGGGCTACCACCGCAAGATCATGGGTGATATAGAGGGCGGCTTTGTTCATTTTTTTTGTGATTTCTTTTACTGCAGCTAAAACTTCTATCTGAGTAGTGACATCAAGAGCGGTTGTTGGTTCGTCAAAGACTATAATGTCAGGTTTGCAGGACATGGCCATGGCCACCATGGATCGTTGGAGCTGTCCCCCTGAAAGTTCGTGGGGGTATCGATATCCTATTTTTTCAGGAGTGGGTAAAAACAGACGTCTGTAGAGTTCAATCGCCTCTTCTTCGGCCTCTTCATAGCCCATCAATCCGTGATGTACCGGTGCTTCGGCATACTGTTTTATTACTTTATGTGAAGGGTTGAAAGAAGCTGCTGCACTCTGGGCAACATAGGCAATCTTTGAACCTCTGATGGCCTTTAACTCGGCAGCAGAAGCATCTTTTATTTCTGTTCCATCAAGGTTTATAGATCCCGAGGCAAGTCGACACCCCTGACGGGTAAAGCCCATGGCAGCAAGGCCAATAGTGGACTTACCGGCACCTGATTCACCAATAAGACCAAGAACCTCGCCTCTTTTCAGGTGAAGGTTGATGTTGCGAACAATGGGTTGCCATTGTTCATCATAATAGGCTTCAATATAGAGATTTTTTATTTCAAGCAAATTCTTCATATAATAATTAACTATCTGTATTTGTGTATTAGTTTTTGACTTAACTGATCATTATTCATGCAGGCCACTCGATAAATGTAAAAACCAGTCAACAATGAGATTAACTCCCACAGTTAACAGAGCAATAGCGCCTGCAGGGATTAAAGGAGTATATATACCAAAGGTAATTGCACCTGCATTTTCTCTGACCATCCCTCCCCAGTCAGCTAGAGGCGGTTGCAGACCCAGGCCAAGAAAACTTAAAGAGGCGATGAAGAGAAATACAAAACAGAACCGTAGTCCGAATTCAGCCATGAGCGGAGGCATGGCATTGGGCAGAATTTCATGGCGCATAAGCCACCAGAGGCCTTCTCCTCTCAAGCGTGCTGCCTCGACAAATTCCATAACTTCGATATCCATGGCGACAGCTCTTGAGAGGCGGTAAACTCTGGTGGAGTCGAGAATGGCTATGGTGAAAATGAGGGTGGGAACGGAGGATCCCATTACGGATAAAATCATTAAGGCAAAAATAAGTGTTGGAAACGCCATAATGATATCGATGATTCGACTTAAGATATTGTCCGTCCAGCTGCCTTTGACTGCTGCAATAAAACCGAGGGTTGATCCAACTAAAAAGGAAAGAAAAGTGGTGATAAAAGCGAGGATGATCGTATTTCTTGCACCAAACATCATTCGTGTAAAAAGATCCCGACCTATATGGTCTGTTCCCAGATAAAATTTACCGGAAAAAACTTCCCATACATCTCCGACTATACTGGTTTCTTCGTAGGGTGCAATTATAGGAGCAAAGATTGCCGCAAAAATATTCAAAAAAACAATGGCAATGCCGATTTTGGCGGATAGCGGTGCCTGACGTAATAATCTCAACAAAACACGATTCCTGTCATATTTCAGATTGTCTTAATTTAGGGTTGGAAAGCATGGATAGTACGTCAGCGGCCAGATTGAGAAAGATAAAAATAAACGAAAAAATCAATCCGGATGCCTGAACAACAGGGAGATCTCGCTTGGCAACGGAATCAACAAGGAGTTGTCCCAGCCCAGGGTAGACAAATACAACTTCTACAATGACAACACCGACGATAAGATACGCAATATTGACGGCAATTACATTTATGACAGGGGACAGGGAATTTGGAAACGCATGATGGACTATGATTCTCAGCCTGTTTATCCCTTTTATTTCTGCCATTTCTATATAAGCACTCGCCAGCACATTGATGATAGCAGCCCTTGTCTGCCGCATCATGTGTGCAGTAACCACACAGGTCAGTGTTAACGAGGGGAGCAGGATTGCGTATATTTTCGCGCCAAAACTCATGTGTTTTTCAATGACTGCAAGGCTTGGAAAGATACCGAGTTGAACGGAAAAAATAGCGATTAGAATATAGGCTATAAAAAATTCAGGGAAAGAGATAAATGAAAGAGTGGTTATTGAAATAAATTTGTCAAAAAGACTGTTTCGATACAGTGCAGCAAGCATTCCAAGGCAAATAGCCAATGGTATAGCAATTAAGGACGTTGTAAAGGCCAGAAAAAGAGTGTTGCTAAGCCTCCAGCCGATGAGTTCAAAAACAGGCCTGCCGTTGGCCAGAGAATTACCAAAGTCGCCATGGACAAAACCCTTGAGCCACGCAACGTATCTGGTATGCGGGGGCAGATCGAGTTTGAGTTCTTTTCGAAAAGCTTCTACGGTTTCAGGAGTTGCTGATTGTCCTAAAACAGTTTCAGCCACATCACCAGGCAGGAGTTCCACGCCAATAAATATAATAACCGAGACAATAAAAAGAGTAAGCAGGCTCGCAATGGAACGTTTGGATATAAGAATTAAAACATTTTTCATAAAGATGGTGTATGTCTGAAAATTAAGTGGATTCGCAACCGTAAAATATATCGTATACTAACCATTTTGTCAATTGTAGTTTTGTCCCTTATGGTCTATTTATATTGAAATGTTGCGCGTTAAGTTTTATATTTTGATTGGAAAAATACATTGAGTACTATGCTTATAATGATGATCTGGGGAATTTAAGAGTTAGCAATTCTGATGATAAAATGGGGGGATATGGCGGATAATACGAGTAATGAAAGAAGCAGGGCATTTTTAATAGCCCTGAGAAAGATCATCCAGGCGATCGACCAACATTCAATCAGCTTGAAAAAGAAATTTGGTTTAACCGGACCTCAATTGATCATATTGCAATCATTGCTTGCTCATGGTCAGCTTTCGGTGACTCAGCTTTCCAAAAATGTCAGTTTAAGTCAGGCAACCGTGACCGGCATAACAAAACGCCTTGAAACAAAAGAGTATATTACCAGAGAAAAAAGCAAAGATGATAAACGGAAAACCAATATAGCTCTTACAGAGAAGGGAAGAGTTATCTTGAAAGATGTGCCACCACTTCTTCAGGAACAGTTTACCGATAGATTCTCCAGGTTGGAGAGCTGGGAGCAGCTCATGATCGGAAGTGCATTTGAACGCGTTGTCGCCATGATGTCAGCTGAAGAAATTGATGCCTCGCCAATGATGCTAATTGGCTCGGTAGGGCCAAAAGAGCAGTAAACAATGCAGTTTGGTAGTATTTCTATGTTGTTTATGACATCAGGCAATCGTAATCATTACGAAGATAGTTTAGCATCTCTTTTGATTCTTTATGGCGGAGTCTAATTTTTTCCCAGGCAGGTTCTCTTGTGAGTTTTTGCATAAATCAACTATAAATCGTTCGTATTTTTCAGGCAGATAAACCGTATGATTTACATCGTTTTTAACAGCAAAAATGACACCAATACTATGCTGTAGTGATTACTTATTTTTGAACAAAATAATATTACTCTATTTTTCCATGTATTGAAAAAATGTAATGTAGATTTGCTTATCACTCTGTAATTTTGTTATAATTTTATAACAGTCAGGTGTAGAAGTTATTGCCGAAAAGGATAATCCGGGTTGTTATGCAAACCCTTTCAAGAGAGTTCTTATTACCCTGATGGAGGACGAGCGCTATGGATACAAAGAAAATTCTTGTTGCGGTTGATGGATCTGAACACTCAAACAAAATACTGGAAAAAGCTGTTGAATACGCCACATTACTGAAAGCGGGGGTCTTGTTGGTCTATTGTCATCGGAAGTTTCCGGCCATTCTTGGACAACCATACAGAGACCATGAAATCTCCCACACTATCAGTGAGGCGGAAAAACTTATCAAGCCGTTTCGTGAGTATCTGGATGGGCATAATATTTACGTCGAAGAGCGGCTCATGGAAGAACCTGCCGGCCGCGTTATACCGGAGGTTGCGCGGATTGAAGCATGCGAACTCATAATCATGGGTTCCCGCGGTTTGACAAATATTGCCAGCCTGATTATTGGCAGTGTCACCAATAGGGTATTACAAACATCTCCCTGCTCGGTTCTGGTTGTTCGGTGATGCTGTTAAAGATGGATTCACGTTAACTTATCGTTTAGTTCACCTGAACAGGTCGTACATCTGGCAATCGAATAAAACATCTTTTGGGTAAACCGAAAAAAGATCATTCTTCCCGTTCCATCAGTTTGGTTGCTGCTCTGATAATTGAAGGCGTGTCTATGCGACTGTTTTCCCATAATTTTTTTTGTGGCCCATGCTCTACGAAAGTGTCAGGATGGCCAAGCATGCAGGTCTGTACGGAGTAGAGGCCACGCTTGCTCATGAGTTCGAGTATGGAACTGCCAAAACCACTCAGGCGGCTGTTATCCTCGACCGTAATAATTTTTCCGGTATGTTGTGCCCATTTGCATATCAGCTCTTCATCCAGGGGTTTGATAAAACGTGGATTTATAACCGCAGCATGAATTCCGACTTTTTTTAATTCTTTAGCGGCTTCAAGTGCGGGATATACTCTGTTTCCTATAGGTAGAAGGAGAATATCATCTCCAGAAAGAAGGAGTTCTCCCTTTCCTATAGTAAGTTTCTTTAACTCTGTCGCCAGTGGTACACCATGACCGCTTCCTCTCGGGTAGCGTAAAGCTGAAGGGCCGTCAAGGTAGACTGAGGTATAGATCATGTGTTGCAGTTCCAGTTCATCCTTTGGCGCCATAATGACAAGATTTGGAATAAAGCGCAGGAATGAATAATCAAAGACTCCATGGTGGGTGGGGCCGTCGTCTCCAACAACACCGCCACGGTCAATGGCCAGTGTTACGGGGAGATTGGGTATGCAGATATCGTGGATTATCTGATCGAGTGCCCTTTGAAAAAAAGTGGAATAGATTGCAACCACAGGTCGCATGCCTTCTGCAGCAAGGCCTGCTGCAAAAGTTACAGCATGTTGTTCGGCTATGCCGACATCAAAAAATCGATCAGGGAATTTTTCAGAAAATTCCTTTAAGCCGGTTCCTGAGACCATAGCCGCAGAAATAGCTACAATTCTTTTATCTTTTACCGCCATGTCTATAATGGTGTCGCCAAATACTTTGGTGTAGGAAACGGTTCCATTTGAGCCATGTGGTTTACCACTGACAATATCAAAGGGGCCGATACCGTGAAAAATATCCGGATTCTCCTCGGCGGGCTCATACCCTTTCCCTTTTTTGGTCAAAACGTGGATAAGTACGGGGCCTGTTGAGTTGTCCCGCACTGTTTCAAGAGTCTCGAGAAGGTCATCAAGGTTGTGGCCATCGATTGGACCAATATAATCAAATTTAAAGGCTTCAAAAAGCATTCCAGGGGTAAAGAAACTTTTAAAGCTCTCTTCACTTTTTCTCAGAATGTTGAGAATATTTTCGCCGACATCAGAGATTTGCAGCTTTTCAACAAGATGGGCCTTAACCCGGCTCATGGTCTTGCCCGTAAGTTTGCGACTGAGGAAGCTGGACACGGCCCCAACATTGGGGGAAATAGACATTTCATTATCGTTTAGGATAACGATAATATCTTTGTCGAGATGTCCGGCGTGGTTCAACGCTTCAAATGCTAAACCTGCAGTCATTGATCCATCACCAATCACGGCAATGGATCTGTTTGATTCTTCTTTTAAAGATTTTGCAAGGGTCATTCCAAGAGCTGCTGAAATGGAAGTGGAACTGTGACCGGTTTCAAAGGCATCATAAGTGCTTTCCTTGAATTTAGGAAAGCCGCTCATACCCTTGTATTGTCGGAGGCTTGCAAACTGCTCTAATCTGCCGGTGAGGATCTTGTGCGTATAGGATTGATGGCCAACATCCCATATGAGCTTATCCTTTGGTGTATCGAAAACGTAATGCAGGGCAATGGTTAGTTCGACGACACCAAGGCTTGGTGCCAGGTGACCACCTGTCTGAGAGACAGTCTGTACAATGGTATCGCGAATTTCCTGGGCCAACTCTTCGAGCTCAGCAACAGAGAGGCCACGAATATCAGCAGGTTCATGTATCTGGTCGAGACGGACTAATTGTTTCGGTATTGGTTGTGTTGTTAACATAAGGCTATCTTTTTAGAATGTATTGTATACTCACCAGTGCTACATTGTAACCATCAACAAGCAACAAGCAATAAGCACATAGTTTTTCATTAATTGCTAACCTACTCTATACATGACTGTTTTCATAGTGGCGAGTAAGTACAGGTCGGGAAGGATATCACAGTTGGGAAAAATAATCAGCTACTTCTGGAGTAAATATAATCGGCAATGTTTCTAAGGGGATCGGCTTTGTTGTCAAATTCGATTAGCGTATCTTTGGCACAGGAAATTGCCTGATGAGCTTTCTTTCTTGTTTCTTCAACGCCAAAAAAAGCGGGATATGTTGCTTTGCCCAGTTTCGCATCACTGCCTGCCGTTTTGCCGAGTTGCTCTGTTGTTGAGGTAACGTTAAGCAGGTCATCGACGATCTGAAAGGCAAGGCCAATATAATCACCGTAGTTGATCAGTTGGTTGATCTGATTCGTTGAGGCTTCAGATCCGACTGCACCTGCATGAATTGAAGCAGTGATAAGGGCCCCGGTTTTGTTTTTATGAATTGTTTGTAGTGTCTTAAAGGGGAATTCCTTGTTTTCACATGCAATATCGAGAGATTGTCCGCCGACCATACCAATTGGCCCGGCAGCTTTTGCAATAATCTGGATAATGCTCAGCCGTATCTTCGCTGTCAGAGTGCTGACGTTGCTTGCACTGAGCAGGTCAAAAGCCCAGGTGAGAAGACTGTCACCCGCAAGAATTGCCTCTGCCTCACCAAAAAGGGTATGGTTTGTTGGTTTTCCCCTGCGTAGTGCATCGTCATCCATCGCCGGAAGATCATCGTGGATCAACGAATAAGTATGAATGCATTCCAGCGCACAGGCGACAGGCATAAGATTCGTCATTGTCTCGGCGGAATCGCTGACAGCTTCTGCGGCGGCCAGACAGAGGATGGGGCGAACACGTTTTCCTCCTGCAAATAGACTGTATCGCATTGCCTCGATATGATGTTCAAAAAACCCGCTTGCCTGCAACATCAGATTTTGAAGTGCTCTCTCAACCTCAGTACGTTTATTCTCCAGATAGGTCTCTATGTTCACTGTCGGATCCTTCAAATGGAATTGCCTCAATTTTACCTTCTTTTTCAAGTAAAAGTTCAACCTTTGCTCGAGCTTCAGTCAATTGTTCATTGCAGTATCCGGCCAATTTGATACCTTCATCAAATTTTTTCAGGCTGTTTTCAAGGCTGAGTTCTCCATCCTCGAGGTCCTCGGTTATTTTTTCGAGGCGGCCTAAAGCCGATTCAAATGTTTTTTTTGCCATGTTCTTTGTATTGTTTGATATAAAAGGAAGTTGCTTTCATTAAAGTTTGGGGCTAGAAACAAGAGCCAGTTTACCCTTGCTGGAGTATATTGGCAAGTGCGATTCGATGATCACGTCTGTTGAGCAGAGAGGCAATAATATGGAAAAAACTATTCAATCCTTTTCCCGTTGGCTGGCAATAGAAAAGGGGTATTCTGATAATACTGTCAGCGGATACAGGAGAGATCTTTTTGAGTTTGCCACCCACATTGGGGAAAAGACAGTTGTTAAATCGATTACAGCTTCCCAGGTTCAGTCGTTTATCGCAAGCCTGCATGGTAAAAACAGTGGTGCAACGGTTGCGAGGAAATTATCGGCTTTAAGGACATTTTTTCGTTTTTTATTGAGACAGAAACGGATTAAAAAAGATCCGCTAGTTGGAATCGTCGGGCCAAAAACAGGGAATTACATACCCGTGTTTTTGACGGTGGACGAAGCCTTTGCTCTCATGGAAGAACCGGGAGAAAATGACAGTTATATGTTGAGAGATAAAGCAATTCTCGAGCTTCTTTATTCTACGGGAATGCGGGTCTCAGAGCTTGTATCACGAAATCTGCCCGACCTTGATTTCACAGAGGAAGTGCTTACGGTGAGGGGCAAAGGAGACAAGGAGCGTCTGGTACCCGTTGGCAGTCCAGCTCTCGAAGCCTTACACAGCTGGTTACCCCAGCGTATGCAACTCATTCAGATAAGGAGTGGCAGAGGAAAGACTGTTGAGAAAGATGCAATTTTTCTTAATGGAAGGGGCGGTCGTCTGTCTGTAAGAAGTGTGGAACGGATGGTAAAAGCGTATGGAGAGCGAGCAGGGATTATTCAAAGTGTCACTCCACATGCACTACGTCACTCTTTTGCCACCCATCTTTTGGAGATGGGGGCCGATCTTCGATCAGTTCAGGAGCTTCTTGGTCATGCGAGTCTATCGACAACCCAGCGTTACACCCATTTGACGCTGGATCATTTGACAGATGTGTATGACCGGGCGCATCCTTTATCAAGAAAAAAAATGTAGTAATTTTAGTCTATTGTTTAATAAATTTACTTTTGAGTGTGAAGATGAAAATACGATCCACAACGATTTTAGCAGTACGTCATAAAGGACAGGTTGCACTGGCCGGAGACGGCCAGGTTTCTTTAGGTAATACCATAATGAAACATCAGGCTAAAAAGGTAAGAAGGCTCTATCACGATAAGGTTATTACCGGTTTTGCTGGTGCTACAGCCGATGCGTTTACGCTCTATGATAAGCTTGAACAGAAGCTTGAACAGTATAATGGTAATTTGATGCGTGCCTCTGTTGAACTGGCCAAGGAGTGGCGAACTGATAAATATTTACGAAAGCTTGAGGCAATGCTGATTGCAGTGAATGATGAGCATTCCCTGTTGCTCTCCGGTACCGGAGATGTAATTGAAGCTGATAAAGGAATATTGGCAATTGGCTCCGGTGGACCTTATGCCCAGGCTGCAGCTCTGGCTCTTGTTGAGCATAGTGATCTCGACGCCGAATCAATTTGTCGTGCAGCAATGGGTATTGCCGCACATATCTGTGTTTTTACAAACGAATCTATACTCATTGAGAAAATATGAACCCGTTACAATCATATACACCCAAAGAAACCCTTGCCGCTCTTGATAAATTCATTGTGGGCCAGGCTGATGCCAAACGCTCTGTTGCCATAGCTCTTCGGAATCGTTGGCGCAGAAGACAGGTTCCAGCAGGTTTGCGTGAAGAGATTGCACCCAAAAATATCATTATGATTGGTCCCACCGGCGTTGGGAAAACCGAAATAGCCCGTCGCCTTGCAACTCTTGCCCAGTCTCCTTTTATTAAGGTGGAAGCATCGAAGTTCACTGAGGTCGGTTACGTTGGCAGAGATGTGGAATCGATGATTCGAGATCTTGTTGATCTTGCCATCAATATGGTTAAAAAAGAGGAGAAAGAGCGTATAGAAGGCATTGCAGAAGTAAATGCCGAAGACAGAATTCTTGACCTTTTGCTGCCGCCAAGCCCTGGTTCCATGCAGGCAGCAGGCCCTGAGGGAGTGCAATCTTTTACCATCGACAACCCGGATCTCCCTGTTCAAAGTACAGTCCAGGAAGATGATTCCACCAGGGAAAAATTCAGAAAAATGCTGCGTGACGGCACGTTGGATGATCGGGACCTTGAGGTCTCTTTAAGCGAGTCGAAATCCATGCCAATGGTTGAGATTATGACCACTTCCGGCATGGAGGATATGCAATCCTCTCTTCAGGATGCATTCAGTAAGTTTTTCCCTAGAAAAAAGAAAGATCGTAAAATGAAGGTGCCCGATGCCTATGAGGCGCTCAAAAAAGATGAAATGGAAAAACTGATTGATATGGATCAGGTCATCAAAGAAGCGTTAAAACGTACCGAGGAGTCCGGCATTATATTTCTTGATGAAATTGATAAGATTGCTTCAAAAAATGGAGGCGGTCACGGGCCTGAGGTTTCAAGAGAAGGGGTACAGAGGGATCTGCTCCCCATTGTTGAAGGTGCAACGGTGAGCACCAAACATGGCATGATAAAGACCGATCATATTCTTTTTATTGCAAGTGGTGCTTTTCACCTGTGTAAACCTTCAGATCTGGTGCCGGAATTACAGGGACGGTTTCCCATTCGTGTTGAGTTACACTCTCTTGGAAAAGATGAGTTTGTTCGCATTCTGACAGAACCTGAAAATGCACTCATCAAACAGTATGTTGCTTTAATGAAAACCGAAGGGATAGAACTGGTTTTTGAGGACGATGCTGTTCAGGAAATTGCAGCTATAGCCGTTGAGGTGAATGAGAAAACAGAAGAAATTGGTGCCAGGCGTCTTCATACTGTAATGGAAAGGGTGTTGGATGTGCTTTCCTTTGATGCCTCTGAGAGGGAAGATGAGCGTTTTGTCATTACGGCCGAATATGTACGACAACAGCTTGAGGATATCGTTCAGGATCAGGATTTGAGCCGCTATATTTTATAGGCAAAGGTGATGGTGCATGTTTCTTAAATTTTTTGGTAAGAATAAAACCACAAAAAACAATAGTCAGCCTCCGGAAGAAAATCAGCATCGTTTTGATACGGAGATGAACTATTGTCCATCCTGTGGAGACGAATACAGAGCTGATATTGTCGATTGTTTTTCGTGCAAAATTACTTTGATCAGTGGTTCTGAAAAAATTGCACTGGAAAAAGAGCGTAATTCTCACCTTCAGGGTCGTTCAATGGAACTTCTGCCTGGAGATGAGATGGTGGATATCCGTAAAGGTAGTTTGCATGACATCAAATATCTGCAGAAAATTCTGGCAGCAGAACTGATCCCTTCGCTTGTGGTCTCTGATGAGGATAGTTGTGCAAAAGGATGTTGTGGCACGGAGATGTTTCTGCAGATAAGAAAAGCGGATACGGCAGGAGCCATGGAGGTACTAGCGAAAGATTTTGTCGAAAGTACCTCGCTTAAGAGCCATGATCTGAAAAATGCTGAAGCTGTAATCGACCTCAATGCTGCCGAAACTCTTTGCCCCGCCTGCGGAAGCCTGTTTTCGCCAACTGTTGGTGCATGCCCGGAGTGTGGTCTCTGTTTTGAATGAATGTTACCCCGCTTGATTCCTGTTACCATTCCAACGCTTCTTTCTGGGAGTTAAAGTGATGGTTTTTTTTGAAAAAGAGACTGCCTGGTAATCGAGAATTGCCTCGACTTCGTCCGTGAGTTGGCGACAGGGTCTGATGGTGAGATCTTTAAGTACGTCTATATCGACTTCTCCTCTGTTCGGAAAATGCAGAGTAAGCAAGAGCGGGCAGGCACCATGGTACTGATAGAGAACCTGTTTCATTTTCTCGAGTTTCTGCCTTGAGAGTTTGTCGGATTCAAGTCTGATTCGTGCCGATTGCGTGTATTTTTCCCTGGCGGCCTGAAGTGAATCAATGCTATCAGCTATTATCTTGGGTCCGCGCTCATCTTTTTGTACTGTTCCCTGTATAATTACCGGATCAGTTGATGCAAGTATTTCTTCACATCTTGCGTAAGTGTCTGGGAATACAACAACCTCCACGGATTCAAGGACATCTTCTATGGTGAGAAAGGCCATGGGATCACCACGTTTACTCTTATGCTTTTTGTAAGTACGTATTAATCCACCAAGCCTGACAGGCTGATCATCACCCCATTCTGCCAGGTCTTTTATGTCACAGTCAGTGACTGTTTTTATTTCCCGCAGCGCGTCTTCAAGGGGATGGCCTGTGATGTAAAAACCAACCGTCTCTTTTTCAAGGGCAAGCTTTTTGCGTTCATCCCACTCCGGAATATCAGGCAGTGGGATTGTCGATATCTCTTTTTGTTTTTCAGGTTGTGGGGCAACGGAAAAGAGAGACATCTGCCCACTTTGCAGATCGCGTTGCACAGCTTTTGCCTGTTCCATCGCCATGTCGAGTATTTGAAAGTGCTGAGAACGTTTGTTTCCAAGTGAATCAAAAGAACCGGATTTAATCAAACTCTCAATCACACGGCTATTGACCCTTCTTGAGTCAACTCTGTTGCAAAAATTGGAGAGAGTGGTGAATTTCCCGTTTTTTTCTCTCTCTTCGATTATTGAGTCCAGAGCTGCTTCACCAACGTTTTTGATCGCCGCCAGACCAAAACGAATTCGGTTGTTGATAACATTAAAATCCTTGACGCTTTCATTGATATCAGGTGGCAGAACTTCAATGTTGTGTTCTTTACATTCGTTAATGTAGAGCACAACCTTGTCGGTATTTGTCATGTCACACGAGAGTAGCCCGGCGATAAACTGGGGCATATAGTGTGCTTTGAGATATGCGGTCTGGTAACAGACAAGAGCGTATGCGGCGGAATGGGACTTATTGAAGCCGTAGCCTGCAAATTTGGCCATAAGGTCAAATATATATTCGGCCTTATCTTCAGGGTGTTTGTTTTTTAAGGCCCCTTTCATGAATTTTACCTTCTCTTCATCCATGACCTCCTTGATTTTTTTACCCATGGCCCTGCGCAGAATATCAGCATCGCCAAGTGAATAACTCGCAAGAATATTGGCTATTTTCATAACCTGTTCCTGGTAGACTATTACTCCGTATGTCTCTTCCAGCACATGTTTGATTTCAGGCAGAGGATAATTGGGGGCCTTTCGTCTATGCTTGGTTTCTACAAAGTCATCAACCATGCCGGAATCAAGAGGACCAGGCCGATAGAGTGCAACAAGGGCGATGAGATCACTGAACTGTTCCGGGGCAAGTTTGACGAGCAGTTCACGCATGCCGGAACTTTCAAGCTGAAAAACGCCTTGAGCATCACCGTCACAGAGAAGGGCGAATGTCTTGGCATCATCCATGGGGATGGTGTCGATATTCAGATCTGTGCCGATATCTCTTTTAATGTGTTTGAGAGCTTTGTCGATGACTGTCAGCGTTTTGAGACCAAGAAAATCAAATTTTATAAGGCCGGTCATCTCAGTATGTTTCATGTCATACTGGGTCAACGTCTCCTCTTTACTGCCCCGGCAGGTCGGCAGGTAATGGGTCATCGGTTCCGGAGAGACGACCACACCTGCGGCATGGGTAGAGGTGTGACGTGCCAACCCCTCAAGGGTTTTGGAGACCGAGAGAAGTTCTGAAATACGTAAATCGTTTTGGGCAGCCTCTGCAAGTTTTGGCTCTTCAGCCATCGCTTTGCTAAGGGTCATTTTCAGTTGCTCAGGTATAAGTTTGGCAACCTTGTCAACTTCTCCAAAAGGTATGTCCAGGGCGCGGCCGACATCACGGATAACTCCACGGGCTTTCATTGATCCATAGGTGACAATCTGCGCAACATGTGCAGCTCCACCATATTTGCGCCGAACATACTCGATCACTTCACCCCGTCGCTCCTGACAGAAGTCGATATCAAAATCAGGCATAGATTTACGTTCAATATTGAGAAATCTCTCAAAAATCAGTCCGTATGGAATGGGATCTATATTGGTGATGCGCATGGCGTATGCGGCAATACTGCCTGCACCGGAACCGCGACCGGGGCCGACCGGGATATCATGATCTTTGGCCCAGTTGATAAAATCAGCAACGATAAGAAAGTATGCAGGAAACCCCATGTCAGAGATGACTCCGATCTCCATTTCCAGCCGCTTTGTGTAGATTTCTTCAATCTCGGCACTAAATGTTCCTGCGTCCCGCATGTCGCTGAACCGGGTTTTGAGCCCGTCCCAGCATTGTGTTTTAAACATTGAATCGAGGTTTTCACCTTCGGGTACCGGGAACTTGGGGAAATAGTAGTCTCCAAAATTGATTTCCAGATTACACCTATCAGCTATCTCCTGGGTTGTGGCAATTGATTCCGGGCAATGGCTGAAACTCTTTTTCATCGTTTCAGAGGATTTGAAATAAAACTCGTCTGTAGAAAATTTGAATCGTTTAGGATCGTTGATGGTCTTGCCGGTTTGTATACAGAGAAGAAGTTCATGGGCATGCGCTTCATCACGATTGAGATAATGACAATCATTTGTTGCAACAAGTTTGATGCCCATCTCAGCACCAAGCTCTTTCAATCCGTCGTTTACCGGTTGTTGTTTGGCAATACCATTTTCCTGGATTTCAAAATAGAGCCTGTCTCCAAAAATATCGTATAGCTCCTGTGCTTTTTTTCTGGCGCCAGCCATATTTTTCTGGCCAATGAGATAGGGAACCTGACCGTGCAGACAAGCAGTAAGGGCAATTATGCCTTCATTATTCTTTTGTAACACTTCCATATCTATGCGGGGTTTGTAATAAAAACCCTCAAACTGGGCTATGGAAGCCATCTTCATAAGATTCTGATAGCCGGTATAGTCCATAGCAAGAAGGACGATATGAAATGCGACGTTACCGTCTATCAGTTTCCTGTCACGCATATCGCCTGGAGCGATATAGAGCTCACAACCAACTATTGGTTTTATTCCGGCTTTTTTTGCCTTGGAATAAAACTCGAGGGCCCCGTACATTGCACCATGGTCAGTAATTGCGACACTGTCCATACCGTATTCTTTGCATTTGTCGAGTAGATCACCAATACGAATGGCGCCATCCAGCAAGCTGTATTGGGTATGAACATGGAGATGGGTAAATCCTGCACTCATAATTATTTTGCCATTCCCTTTATTTGCTCAAGATAGGCTTTTGTGAAGATAGCTCCATCCAGATTTGCGCCTGTGACATCCGCGCGAATTAAATTACTTCCGGTAAGGTCGGCATTCTGTAGATTGCAGCCGACAAGATTGGCCCCGGCAAGGTTTGTTCTCTGCAGTTTTGCCCGGGAAAGATCGGCTCCTGAGAGGTTGGCCCGACGTAAATTTGCACCGCTGAGATCAGCTCCAGAGAGATCAGCTCCAGAGAGGTTGGCGGTAATGAGTTCAGCATCCTGTAGGTCGATTCCCGATAATTTGCAGTCCGCACAATTTCTGGCAAGTTGAATCATTGTATGCTTTTCTTCAACCTTTGAGATTTCAGGACTGCGTGCACCTGAAAGAGATGTGGAAGATGGCAGAGAGGAGATATCTTTTTCAACGGCGTCAGAGGATACTGTAGGTACATTCAAAAGTGTTCCACTATAATATCGAGCACCATTATTTGTAAAAAATACAAACCTGTTGTCGTCATCTTCGATGACAGTGTAACAGTGGATATCGTTAAAATACCAGGCCCTGAACTTAAGGCAGAGTTGTTTTTCTTCTGAAATTGTCCAATTACCACGGTCACTCTCGCCCTGGTTATTTTTTGCAGACAATCGGCCGTCTGGCAAAAATTGTACCTTTGCATCAAAATCAATGGATTCTAACTGAAGTGTATTGCCGGAAATGGTAGAGCGAAGCTGCTTTGGTGAAAGTGGTTTATTCCCATCTTTCACCATTTGATTCATGGTTGCTGGCGCACAGCCGAACAAAATAAATAAAAACAGAAAAACAGCAGAGTTGATAGCAAAGCGTTTCACTCTAGTCCTCCAGTAGAAAGCATTAATTTATTGAATGAGAATGATTGTCAAAAGAAGATTCTTAAATAACTAGCATAGAACTCTGCAATTTGCACTTGAATTTCGAGATGACCTGGTGAACTTTTGGTAAGTTTACCCGTGGGAATATTTTGATAATGCCAGTAGAGTAGGAGGCTTATATATTCTCTTCTTCTGTTTGTTTTTTATTCCGGGCAATATTAAAACGTTCTTTGAGTTTTGCATAGGAGACCAGCTCTGTTTCCCGCTCTGAAGGGGTAAGGAATGATTCCAGTTTTGTCTTGAGTATTACAGGGTTCATTTCAGAGCTGATGGCAATAACACCTTCCATAATAATTTTCTGCAGTAAAAGTTCCTGATTTGTTCTTTCTTTTATTGTTGCGGCAAAAGGAAGAAAGAAAAAATTGGAAAAAATCAGGCCGTAGAGGGTTGATGTAAGGGCTATGGGAATTGCTTTGAGTATAACAGAGGTATCTCCAATCCCTCCGAGCATAGTGATAAGTCCGACAACGGATCCGATAATACCAAAAGCGGGGAGGTAGTCGGCAATTGCTCTTAATACCCGCTCCGAATCCTCTCGCCGCAGACGGAAAAAATACATCTCTGTATTGAGTATATCCCTAATCTGCTCAATTTTGTATCCGTCGACAAGACAGCCAAGAGCTCTTCTCAAAAAGAGAATGGATGTTTCATTTTCCTGAGCCTGCAGGGAAAGGATACCCTCCATACGGGAACGAATTGACAGGTCTATAAGAATATTGATAATATCAGTCTCTTTTTTTGTTGGTTTTCGATATGTCGTGATAAGGACTTTTGCTACAATTTGAAGTTGTTCGAATTTAAAACTAATAAGTGCTGCTCCAAAAGTGCCTCCACAGACTATAAGCAGCCCGGAAATATTGAAATAGAGACTGAAGTTGCCGTGGAGAAAAAAACCAATTAGAAATAATCCACTACTTAAGAAAATACCGATTAAATTTTTATTTTTTACAATGGACATTTTCATAATGACTGTTTCGGTAACCTTGTTAATTTAAATTATTGGCAGTGGCTGGCACGGGAGCGGGAAGCTGCTTACTGATGATAATTTCAACCCGGCGGTTTTGGGCCCGGTTGGCTGCATTTGTGTTTGGTTTCAATGGCCTGTATGATGAAAAACCACTTACAACAAATTGACTGGGGGCCATATCCAGGTCTTTAATGAGAAAACGAACAACAGTACTTGCACGTGCAACCGAAAGTTCCCAGTTTGATTTAAATTTCCGGGAGCGCATCGGAATGTTGTCGGTATGGCCAACAACATTGATCATATAGGGACTGTAGCGAATAACAGCACCTATTTTACGCAATGAGTGTAGGGCATCCTGGGATAATTCACTTTCGCCAAGTCCAAAAAGCAGATCGCTTGTAAGAATTATCCGCATGGTTTTATCGGGAACAATATCGATGGAGGCGAATTTTTCCAGATTATTGCTCGCAAGTGCATCTTTGGAGAGAGCATAAATTTCCTGGAAAGAACTCTCCTGAGTCGGTTCAGGTTCTTCTGTTGTCAGAGGAAGAGGTTCTGCTATATCTTCTTCAGGAAGAGGAATTTGTGTTGCTGAAAAAACTGAAGGAGGCTCCTTTTTTTCCTGCGGTATTATCATGATAATTTTGTCAGGCGGGACGACTGGAGCAGGAATATCACTGACTGTTGGTTCTATTGCTTCCGGTTCAGAAACGGGTTCTTGAGAAGGTACATTCCGTTTAGTGGTTTCAGTGGTTTTTCCTTCAATGTGATCAACTTTTTTCACACTACCTGCAGTGATAAGCGGTAAACCCGGGTGGATGGGGGCAAATGGAAATGATGCGCCGTTACTGTCAAGAGTTTCAAGTGCTGTTGTGGTGTCACCGCCAATTATTTCTTTTCCCTGTTTTTGCAGGAATTCCTGATGTGCTGTCTGATAAACGTACATTGACAGAAAAAGAACGAACATGGTCATCATCAGGTCTGACCAGGCAACAGACCAGTGTGATGGCTTTGGCATATTTGAGCCAAACGTTGCGTCATCAACCTGGAAAACAGTGTTACCCGCAGATCGTCTTTCGATATTGACAACATCTGCAGCATATCTGTTATGTGCTCTTCCTGCAGGAAAATTTGTGATCTCCCTGATGCCCTCTTGAGAGGAATTTGAGGTTGAATTTTCAGAATGCAAATGTTTTTCCGTCGCTTTCTTTTAATTAGGAAATCAACTCCTCGTGCGCAGAGGAGTCAGCAATAATATCATTGCCTATCTTATCGGTAGGTTTGAATATTCCTGAAGTGAATTATGCAGGAAGCCAGCAAAAAATGATTAGAAAACGGGTTTAAAATCAAAGAAATGACTGGTTTCAAGTTTTCTGTATGTATGGGTTTCTCCCCTGGCAACAAAGGAATTGGTAATTGCACCGCTTGAAGTAAATCGAACACCCTCAAGAAATTCGCCATCTGTAATACCAGTTGCCGCAATTGCGACTTCCTTACTTTTGATCAGATCCTGGGATCTGAATGTTTTTGTAAAATCTGTGATACCGTGTTTTGCAGCCTCTTTTTTATCCCTGTCGTTTTCATAAAATATCTTACCTTCAAAATACCCACCGAGACAGCTGATAGCGGCAGCGACCAAAACGCCTTCCGGAGCATATCCATAGCCGATGTAAATATCTGCTTTTTCGCCGGTGATTGCAGCAAGGCAGCCGGAGACTTCTCCCTCTTCAATGAGCTTAATACGTGCACCACAACTTCTTACTTCATAGATAAGTTGTTTGTGACGAGCTTGGTTGAGGATGCAAACAGTGACATTCTCGGTGTATTTCTTTAGTGCTCGGGCAACACGTTTAACATTAATAATAGGTGGTTGATTGATATCGATCACCTCACCGACCTGTGGGCCGACAACTATCTTGTACATGCTGAGGTTTGGCACCGATTGAATTGCTCCAGATTTGGCGATAACCGCGTAGGATGTAGAGTTGTTTTTTCCATCCGCTGCGGATCGATAGGCCTCAAGGGCAACAGCCATTATGTCGGTTTTTTGAGAACCTTTTCCTATTATCTCAGGAAGTTGATAGGTGTTTGGCCGATTAAGAAAACGGTCATTGATAAGAACTCCCTGGATATTGAGGCGATTGAGGGTTTTATCAATGGCTTTTCTGGTCTGATTCAATATGTCGAGATGATCACCCAAACCCTGCAGTCGTGCGGCGGTGAGTGCAGCAATTTCCGTGGCTCTGACGATCTCCATTCCGTAGTTGGTATCCATGGTTTCTCAAAAATATTTAGAGTTTGACAGAGGGAGAATGAAAACCATTCTGTTCCGCACAGTGCAGGAGTTGTTGCATGATACTATCACGTTCTTTTGCAAGTGTTTTGCCGGCGATGGTATCCTTTATCTTCATGGGATGCCGAAATTCATCTATAAGTTCGATATCAAGAGGCGCAGACTCGAGCTTGCGTTCTGCTTCTTTTATCTCGTCTGGTGTAGGCAGGATAATCCCATACAGTTGGTGGGGTGTGTGTACCAAAGAATGGCCTCGATTGTAATAGGCTGCCGCGAAGCCGCCGTCAACGTTAATGGCCACACCATCCTTACTGGCCATCTGGACGCCCTTTTTGTAGTCTACAGGTGTGTGTCCGAAAATAACCCTCTGGACGCCAAATTCAAGCTGCATCTTTTTCTTGAAACTGTCAGTCTCCATATTGTCTTTCCAGAACAGTGATCTTTCAGCATGGGTTTTTTTATCTATCAAAAAATATCTCTCAAAAGTTTTCATAGCGTGCTTGCCGAAGAACGGTGATTTAGGCCCACACCAGAGATAAAAAAAGAGGGCCTGATCCTCTTTTTGCTGGGCGCGGCCCGCAAGATAGTTTTCACCGACACGGGTGATAGTTTCCTGAATAAAGGCGAGCAGATTTTTACCTTTACGACCAAGAAACTCTTCAAATTCGCCTTCAGCCGTTGAAGGAACCAGAGCATGGATGTTGAGGAAGTTGTTTTGAATATGGTAGCTTTTGCCTTTGGTAAAGAGAAAGTGTAGTAACCTCTGCAGGTGACTATTGGTCGTGAACTGCTGGGTAAGGTCGTCGATTATGGATTTTTCCTCAGGAGTTAATCGTCCTGGATTGTTATGATCAACAGTAGGAAAATGTGTATCATTTAACCCTTGAGTGTCTCCAGATTGTAGCATTTGTGCGAGTCTATCCAACCACAAGCGGCTTTCCATCTCATAGTGGGGAAAGTCTGCGATTGTTTTTTCTTCGAGTTTAAATTGGATAATTGCAAGTGCCTTTTCCATGGATCGACCTTTATCGGTCTTTGCCTTGAAATTTCCTGTTGCCAGTTCGACAGGATATGTGCTTTCTGCAAATTCAGCGAGTTTTGAGGTATTGAACCGCAGTCTGTCGAGAAATTCAAAGTGATCATAGCGGCAGGTAATGCGCAGTGCTTCGGCAACAAGTGACTGATTTCCTGCGGCTGCACCCATCCAGAGGATGTCATGATTGCCATATACATAGTCGACCATATTCCGATAAAAACTGGAGGAAAGGATGCGGAGAATTTTATCGGGTTGCGGTCCTCTGTCAAAGACATCACCAAGAACCTGTATTCGATCCAAAAGTACCTGACGAATGGTATGGGAAAGATGTGAGATCAACCTGTCGGAGATAATTTTTTCTTCAAATATCGGATCCGGTACAGGCTGTCCTGCCAGTAGTCTGCTTATAGTGTCCCGAAATTCCGGGCGAAAGATTTCATTGTCCTGGGAACCCCTATTGGTCAGTTTGTACTTTAGTACACCCACGAGGCAGAGAATAACATCCTGCATATCCATCCGAATGACGTTGTCCTGAAAGTAGGATTGTTTCCTAATGATTTTTGTCAGATATTGGATTTTTTCGGAACTGAAAGTATTTGGCAAAGCCTCTTTACACGTCTGGTACAGCATACCAAATCGGCCGCGCAGAATGGATTTGAACCGATCACCCTCGCCGTGTAGATCGCTTATCCATAAGGTTGTGGGTATATTGGAGTTGAGCTCGTGATCCAGTTCAAGGAGTTTACATGAAAGTCTGTCGATTTCACTGACACGAATCTTTCGGGGTTGTTTCGGCAAAGAAGGCATACTATCACCTGTGTTATATCAGAAGCAATAAATGTGCTGGTGACGGTAAAGACAGTTGCAGCATGATCAACTGTGAGTCAGCTGAGTCTGTCAAATTGATAATGATGTAATATATCAGAATATAGATCAAGAAACCAGAAATTCTATACGTTCTTATGTAATTCAAATAATATTTATCTTCTGTTACGTGTCAGCTCTTTTGCATCGGTTGACAAAGTTATTATTTTGCTTCATTCTATGGTTGATGCAGCGGAATTATATGGTTAGCACACAAATTATTCAGGAGAAGTTATGAAAAAGAGGATGTTTCAATATTTGAGACAGTTTAATGGAAGGATTTCAGGCGGTGCTTTAGCTTATGTCTGCATGATGGTTATTCTATCTCTGCCTCGTCACAGTGTAGCTGGCGAACTGGAGCAGTGTCTTAGTGAAATGATGCAAAAAGCTAGTGATTCAACCACGATAGGAGATATACGTCTGCAATGTAAAAAGAGAATAGCCGATATCCAGGATAACGGATCAAATGTCATCGGTAAGCGTCTGGAACAGGATAAAAAAAACGTGCTAAAGCCTTTTACAATAATGGCTCATAAACCAAATTATTTTATCTTTGGCGCTTATAACGCCGAAGGATATGATGCAACAGTCTATCAGGAGCGATATGATGATATATCGTTGACACTTGGAGATGTTGAAACACAGTTTCAGGTCAGTGTAAAGGTACCATTGCTGATTGATCTTTTTGGCAATATTGATGTGTATGGCGCCTACACAAACAGATCTTTCTGGCAGCTGTATGAGGTTGATTCTTCGCCTTTTCGTGAAAGTAACCATGAACCGGAAATATGGGTGCAGTACAACTCGAACTGGAATTTTCTCGGTTTCAAAAATTCTGCAAATGTTTTTGGCTTTGTCCATCAGTCCAATGGACGAGGCGGAGAGATTTCAAGAAGCTGGAATAGAATTTTCGCAAACTTTTTGTTTGAGAGGGGCAATTTCGCGTTGAGTTTCAGGCCATATATCAGGATTGAAGAGGACGCTGGCAGTGATGATAATCCTGATATAACTGATTACCTTGGTCATTATGAACTGAGGGTGGGCTATAAATATAAAGAACACGTGCTTAGTGCCATGTCGAGAAATAACCTTGAGTCAGGTTTTGCTAAGGGAGCAGTGGAGTTGAGCTGGAGTTTTCCACTCTGGGATTATCCGTTTTTAAAAGGATATGTACAATATTTTTACGGCTATGGAGAAAGTCTTATCGACTATGACAACAGGGTTAACAAGATTGGTTTAGGTAGTTCTCTATCTGATTGGTTATAGGTGAAAAAAATAAATGACGAACTTTTCGCCAGGCTGATTTTATATTACCTGGCGAGTAGAACAAGTGATGAAGGAGAAAGAGTAAGATGGATCAGGCAACCGGTATTTGGTACCGGTGGATCAAGGGGAAGTTCGAAGACAAGGTTCTCTCCATCTGAGATGAGCGTTATTTTGTAGGTTGAACCCTGGAATTGACGTTTTGTGATTTTCCCGGTGATGGACGATCTGTTCGATCCGGCGCTCGGAGGGTTTTTGAGAGTTGCTCCTTCCGGTCGGATTAACAGTGTGGCATCTGTTGAAGAGATTGAAGGAGTATTTCCCAGGTGCAATCTGAATGATTTGCAATGGAAAATGGAATTGCTATCAACTTTTCCCCGCAGTAAATTCCGAAATCCTAAAAAACTGGCGACACTGCTGTTAGTCGGATACCGATAGATATTTTCTGGAGTATCGAATTGTTGCAGTATACCATCGTGTAAAATAGCAACTTTGTCGGCAACGCTAAAGGCTTCCGACTGGTCATGTGTTACGAAGATAGAAGTAACCTGAAATGACTTTAAGATAGTGCGGATTTCAAGAGCGAGCCTGTCACGCAAGGTTTTATCAAGAGATCCAAGAGGCTCGTCAAGAAGAAGAAGCTGAGGTTCAGGTGCCAGACTGCGTGCAAGAGCAACTCTCTGTTTTTCTCCACCGGACAGTTCGTCGATCTTCCTGTCGTCAAACCCTTTAAGTCCAACCAGTGTCAGCATTTTTTGGACACGACGCTCAATTTCGCCGGTGGTATGCTGTTGCATCTCAAGACCAAAGGCCACATTTTGTGCAACATTTTTATGGGGAAACAGAGCGTATTCCTGAAACATCATACCAAAATTGCGTTTGTGTGGCGGGATTAGGCTGATATCTGTGTCTTCAAAAAAAATAGTACCACTTTCTTCATTTTCAAGACCTGCAAGAAGCCGGAGAAGAGTCGTTTTTCCAGATCCTGATGGGCCGAGTAAACAGAGTATTTCACCACTTTCGAGAGAAAAATTGATATCCTGCAGAAGAGGGGATCCCTCATAGCTATTGCAGAGTTGCGTGACTTTCAGGAGATGTTTGGTTTTGGCTTGCATGGTTGTCTCTAATTTCCTTTTAAACGATATCTTTTTCCGGTCGGGGTGTATCCAATCTGCCAATCAACCAGAAAGCTGTACTTGTCACAAGCATAAGGATTGTGCTCATGGCCATGGCCTGCCCATAGTTCAGATCTCCAGGCTGGCCTAAAAAACGAAAAATGGCGACCGGTATAGTTGCAGTGTGTGGTCTTGTAACAAAGGTTGAGGCTCCAAATTCCCCCATGCTGATGGAAAATGCAAATACGCCGCCTGTAGCAACAGCTTTTTTAATGATGGGAATATCCACTTTCTGCCAGATTTTTAAAGGAGGTGCTCCCAGGAGAAGAGCAGCTTCTCTGAGATTGTCGGGTATTTGTCTGAGACTTGGCAGAATACAGCGAACAACAAAAGGAAAAGCCACCAGTGAATGGGCAATAGGTACAAGTGCCAGGGAATCACGCAGGTTGAGAGGTGGCGTGTTAAGAGTGATAATATAGCCAAAACCAAGTGTTACAGCCGAGGTTGCAAGGGGCAGCATTATTATTGCGTCCCACATAGTTGTATGTCGGCCTTTTTTTGAGGCAAGATAGGTTGATGCAAGCAGGCCCAGGCCGACTGAAATTATCATGGCACCAATGCCAAATCCGACACTGTTTATTACTGCAGATATTGGAGGCACCGAAAATACCGATCTGGTTTGGGTGGTAAAAAGAGCAAGGTAGTAGGCAAAGGTCGGGCCGTTTTTACCACTGAACGATCTGATAACGAGGGCGAGGAGGGGAGAAAGCAGCAGCAAGATCATGAAAAGGAGGTTAATGGCCACAATTGTTTTTTGCAGAGTAGTTTTGGTTCGGGTGGCCGTTTCTTGTGCTGAATCACCAAAGAACCCGATTGTAGAATTCTTTCCAAGTCTGGCATGCAGCCACATGAGAAAGAAATTTATACATATTTGTATCAGTGAGAGGGTTGCTGCCATTGGCAGATTGAAAAGCTGGACGGCTTGGCGATAAATTTCCACTTCAATTGTTGAATTGCCCGGCCCTCCAAGGATAAGGATTACGCCAAAACTGGTAAAGCAGAAGATAAAAATAAGCAAAGTGGCTGAGCCTATTGCAGGGAGCAAAAGGGGCAGTGTGATACGGAAAAACGTTTTGGTAGGTGATGCACCAAGCATTGTTGCTGCCGACTTAAGATGTGGGTCGAGTCCTGCCCAAAAATTACCAACTATCCGTAACACCAAAGTATAATTGTAAAAAATATGAGCCAGCACGAAAAAATAGAAGGTTTGGTCGATTCTGATAGGTGGTGCTGCAAGGTCAAAAGCTGTTACCAGCCAACTGTTGAGTAAACCGTTGTTTCCAAGAAGTGCACGAAATGCAGCGGCAGTGACCACAGTGGGGAGTACAAAAGGAATCGTCATCACTGCCTGCAGGAGGTTTTTGCCGAAAAAATTATAACGGGCAAAAATATACGCACCGGGTAAGGCAAAAATAAGGGTTAAAAGTGTTGAAAGCAGAGCCTGCCAGGTGGTAAACCAGATGATTTTTAAATAAATACTGGTGGAAAAGAGGCTGTGTAGTTTTTCAGGTTCCCATGTTCCGTTTGGGAAAAAACTGATCAGGCATATTTTGATAAGTGGATAAAAATAAAACAGCGTCAGGTAGAGTAAAGGGAGGGCAAGGAGGAGCCACTTTCCAGAATATCCAGTGGACTTCATATGCCTCTCCCTTGTGTGAATTTTATCGAAGAACTGCGGTTGTCCAAGCTTCTATCCACTTGTCGCGGTTGGTTTCTATTGATTTTGGACTGACCATGGCTGGTTTATCGGCAACTGTTGCGAATTTGATAAAAATCTCAGGGAGTCTGGCTTCTGTATTTGCCGGGAAAACAAACATCTGCAAAGGAATATCTTCCTGGAATTGAATATCAAGCATGAAATCAATAAATTTTTCGGCAAGTTTACGTTCTTTTGTGCCTTTTAATATACCTGCAAACTCAATTTGACGAAAAGCACTGTTGCTGGAAACAAGTGCCGCTGTCGGGGCTTTTGTTAGTGGTTTCTCAGAGTAGTGGACAACGGCCGGAGGGCTGGACGCATAGCTGACAACCACAGGCCTGTCGCCTTTAGATGCTGCGGTGAAATGGCCGAAGTAGGCATCTTCCCAGCCTCCTGCAATGATAACCTTGTTTTTGCGTAGCTGCTTCCAGTACTCGATGTATCCGTCTTCGCCGAATCTCCCTATCGTTGCAAGTAAAAAGGCCATGCCCGGTGAAGATGTAGCAGGATTTTCAACAACGGTCAGGCCCATATATTCAGGTTTTATAAGATCTGCCAGGTCGGCCGGTGGAGAGATCTTATGGTTTGCGAACCATTTTTTATCATAATTCAGACAGACATCACCATAATCCACCGGCAGTAAACGGTTCGTCTTATCAAGTTGCAACCGGACAGGTATCTTTGCAAGAAGTGGTGAATTATAAGGGACAAAAATATCAGCCTGCAGAGCCCTTGATAAAAAGGTGTTATCTACCCCAAAAAAAACATCAGCGAGCGGATTTTTTTTTGAAAGAATAGCCTGCACCAGAGCGGCTCCTGCGTCCCCTGATTTCATGAAGCGAACTGTAGCCCCATTGTTTTTTTCAAAAGTCTCGATAACAGATTTGCTCACATTAAAGCTGTCATGTGTCATTACAGTAAGGATTTTTTCAGCCCAGGCAGCAGTGGAAAAACTAAGAAGAATGAGAAGGGATGCAATTCCCGCTTTTGCTCGTGTAGATTTCATAATCACCTCAAAAAAAATGTTTGACAAGGTGCTTGCGGGGGTATGCAGGTGCAATAAAAAACCGCCTCCAGGGTGTGGAGACGGTTGCTGTATCACAATTGTCCCTCCGCCGGCATTATCCGGATCAGGTTAGGCGGTCGGGTTCTTGTAAAAAACCCCTCTCAGCCCGGTTCAACCGAGCTCCCGCATTATAATCATCACCATAGACTATCTTGAGAAGGTTTGCAATATTTCACTTTAAAGGGAGATATTGCAAACAGGTTCCTGGCTCATCGTTTGGGGAGATGTCAGAAGAACAACCGTTTCTATATGGTGGGTCTGGGGAAACATATCAATTGGCTGAATTTTCGATATGGTGAAACCCCTGCGTGTCAGGTCTTGAAGATCGCGGCAGAGGGTTGCCGGATCGCAGGAGATGTAGATGAGTTTCTTTTTTGTGAGCAGGGCAAGATCGTGTGCCATGTCGGGTATGCCTTGTCGAGGTGGATCGATAACAAGGATGTCAAACATTCTTTTTTCTTTAATGAGCTTTTTGCAGGTAGATTGAACAGGTTCTTTTTTAAATAAAACGTTGCTGAGGTTGGCGCTGATTCCATTTTTCCTGGCACTTCTAATTGCGGACCCCTGGCCTTCAATGCCTAAAACGTCTTTTGCCAGTTGGGCAAGAGGAATGGAAAAATTGCCCATGCCACAAAAGAGATCAAGGACGGTATCATTTGGGGAGCAATTACAAAAAACAAGTACTGTTTCGATAAGTTTTCGATTTTGGGCAAGATTTAACTGGCAAAAGCCGGATGCTTCCCAGGATAACTTAAGACCTTCAGGTAAGCCTGACAGGTGTGGATAGCGTAGAGTGAGCAACCTGTCATTCTTCTTTGTAGAGGTATATCCAATAGGGTCGGTTATCTGGAAATCGTTGCCTGAAAAATAAACACATTCTATGGATGCGATGTTGCTGACCAGTTTTTCAGCTGCTTTTTTGTCGGCTGGTCTTGGTTTTCGCAATATATGAAAAATACAGATTGTTTTATTTGATTCAGGGTTTCGCAACAATTCAAGTTCTGAACAGATTTTTATCAGTGCCTGAAAAGAATCGACACTGATAAGAGCAGAAAGAGAATCGTTGATTGTTCTCGCAGCCAGCATGCACGAATGAATAGCGACAATTTCATGTGAACGAAAGCGAAGAAAACCTATCTGCCCTGAATCCTTAACCTGCAATCGAATCCGCTGGCGATAATTGAACTCCACATCAGATCTTATGGGGGGCGCCACAAGTTGAACTGCGGTCTGGAGCGTTTCATCCTGTTGTCGGGCCAACAATTCTTTTATGATATCCTTTTTGATGGAAAGTTGAAGCGCATAATCGCAATGTTGAAGATCGCAGCCCCCACATTGTGTGTAATATCTACATGGCGGTTTTCTTCGTAGCGGATGTGGGGTAACAATGTGCTGTGCTTTGCCAAAAGAATGATTCTTTTTCTTTTCCTCAATTATTGCGGTAACAGTTTCTCCAGGCAGGGTATAATGAATCAGAGCCACTTGTCCGCTCTCGAGATGACCGAAGCCGTACCCGCCATTTACTATTTTCGTGATGGAAATTGTTTGCAGTGTCATTGTTCCTGCTTTCTTGCTTTTTATAGAGAATGTTTGTAACTATTCAGCACTTTCTTGGAAATTACGTATAACTTATGGGTGTAACTGTTTAGCAGTGCCTGACATGTCCACAAGCAGTCCGATCAGCTATACCACCTGTATGCTGGGCGGTCTGATCGTGGGCAGGTGAGGTGCTGCTGAATAGTTACGAATGTTTTTACATATCGAAGAGGCTTTACACTTACGCTATTTTGGTTATTTTTCCCATGCTAATTTTGAGGTAACAAATCTTCCTTGTTTTTTCGAATTCTATTTCTTCTGCTGTCTTTACATTTGTGTTTCGCACCGTTTGCGTTTTCCGCAATTAGCGTCGTGGTTTCAATTAAAGGAATACCAGAAGACAGCCCCTTACATAAGAACATCCTTGCACACCTGAAGCTCTACCAGCAGAAAAATAACGAACGTTTACAGGTCTCAGGCGTGAGACGACTGCATAGGCAGGCGGACGGTGATATCAGGTCTGCCTTGGCTCCTTTTGGTTATTATAATCCCGTCATTAAAGACAATCTAGAAGAAATTGAAGGCATCTGGACAGCAACATATGTTGTCAGCAAGGGGCCGCCAATGGTGGTGAAACATGTAGAGCTGAAACTGGATGGACCGGGGCGATATAGTGCACTCCTTCTTGATGCGTTGGCAGATTTTCCGCTAAAATCAGGCAAAGTTCTCGATCAGCAATTATACGAACAAGGGAAAAAGCAGCTTGTTCACCTCGCCTTCGGGGAAGGTTTTCTCGATGCCGTTTTCATTGAACATGCGCTACTTATCGACAGGGAGGAAAATAATGTTATTGTTCGACTTGTGTTGCAAACCGGCGAGAGGTATTTTTTTGGTGAAACAATTTGTCGCAATCCCATCTTGAAACAAGATCTTCTCGATAGATATTTGCCTTACATGGAAGGTGAACCATATCGTCCGGCCAAGCTTTTCGAACTGCAGGCAATTCTCTATAAAACTGATTATTTTAGACGGGTTGTTGTTAAAGGCCTAACGGGAAAAGCCAGAGATCATCATATTCCAGTTGAGGTGGAACTAACAGCCCCGGAACACTTAAACAAGTATACATTTGGTGCAGGCTATGCGACAGATACGGGAGTGAGGGGGAAAGTAGACTGGTCCAACAGGCTGTTTAATGCTAAAGGACACAAAATTAAGGTTTCTCTTCAACTTTCTGAACTGGCAAATACCCTTGCTCTTGCTTATACAATTCCCAGAAAAGACCCTCGTTATGATTCTTTTTCACACATTCTCTCATATCAGGACAGAAAATGGGATGACACAAACACCCAGCTGTTTTCTGCAGGAGTCAACCGCGTTTATAAAGGACCACGTTTTAATTACAGTACCGGCCTTGTGTTACGTGATGAAGTATATGATGTGGGTAATACAAGTGGTACTTCAACGTTATTGATTCCATCATTGAATTATGGATTTGTTTTTGCGGATGATATAAAAAAGACCCAAAATGGTTTGAAGGCGACTCTTGGAATTCTCGGTGGGCTGGATGGTGTTGTTTCCGATGCAAGTTTTGTGCAGTTTACCTTCGGTGGAAAAATGATTGTTACACCTCTCGAGGATTGGCGATTAATAGGTCGCGGTACTCTTGGTGGTACTCTGGTGGATTCGATAAATGACTTGCCACCTTCCCTTCGCTTTTATGCAGGTGGAGATAATACCATTCGTGGATATAAATATAAATCAATCGGTTCAGAGGATTCCTCAGGTACAGTTATTGGTGGCAGATATCTTGTGGTTGGTAGCGTAGAACTTGAGCGCACAATTGTACATCAATGGAGTGTTGCAGCGTTCTGGGATGTTGGCAATGCCACAGATGACCTGTCCCTTGATTTTTATCAGGGTGCAGGTCTTGGAGTACGATTCCGGCTGCCTTTTGGCCAGGTAAAACTGGATCTGGCGTCAGCAATAAGTGAAGATGGGAAACCTTTTAGGGTTCATTTGACTGTGGGAGGCGACCTTTGATGCAAAAGGTGGTGAAGCGACTCTCTTTTATCTTTTTCTTGTGTATTCTTCTTTTTCTTTTCTGCCTGGGCTGGTTGTCTGCCACTGAATTCGGATTACGTTTTCTGCAAACAGGAATTAATAATTACGGCGGTGATATTATTCATGTTGGTCAGGTTAATGGAAGTTTGTCCGGTAGCTGGTCTTTGCACAATCTCCAAATCCAACTTTCAGATCTGAATATTTCCTTAGGAACCTTGGAGTGCAACTGGTCGCCATGGAAGATGATTCGTGGTGAGCTGAGTATTTCCCGGCTATCTACAGGAAATATTGTTATCGGGCTTAAAGGAAATAGAGCCGGAAAACCATCTGAGGAATCCTTCTTCCAAGGGTTACCAATTGTATTACTTCCTTTTTCTATTGAAGTGAAAAAGATTTCAATTACTGACCTACAGGTTGTTGATCAAAAGAGCAATCCGATATTTATTATGGATCTTTTCAAAGCGCGCCTGAAAACAGTTGGGCAACGATTGTCCATCAATGATTTTTTATTACAAGGGCCTGATTACGGTTTGAGTATGCATGGTCTTATTGAAGCAGGTCGATCATGGCAGCTCGATCTTTTAGGCAACTGGAATCTGGCCGGTTTTGGTTTCCATGGCATGAAGGGAACCTTTTCTGTGTTCGGGCATCTTGAAAATCCTGAGATTCAACTTGGGTTAATCTCGCCTGCGGATATTCGTATTTCAGCAAAAATTGACAACATGTTGAATTCTCCAGAATATAAACTCAATCTTGAGGGCCATAATGTTGATTTATCCACACTTATTGAGAGTTGTCCGGAGATTACCCTCCATTCTGTCACAGGCGACCTCAGCGGGGATAGCAAGGGGTATCGGGGGCTTGTAAAAGCAACGGGAGCTTATGACAGGTTTGATAACCTTGAACTCACTAGTATAATTTCGGCAGATTGGTGGGGTATTGATTTTCAGTCACTACGGATAGATAGAGGTGAAAGTTTTATAAAAGCAATGGACAGCACTATATCATGGAAAGATATTTTCAGCTGGAAGGGTCATTTTATCGTTAAAGACCTGGATGCTTCTCGATTGTATGAGTCTTTGCCTAAGACAGTTTCCGCAGATTTTATAAATGATGGAAATGTTCTTGAAGATGGTGTTGATGTCTCTTTTGACATTAATGCGCTTGAAGCCACGGTGCAGGAATACCCGCTGATTGCAACTGGTACTCTATTTCTCACAGAGGATGATGTTTCAAGTGATGGTCTTCTTATACGAAGTCGAGATTTGCAGGGATCTGTAGCTGTTCATTCGGGTTACTTCTCATGGTCAGAAAAGATACGTTGGGCCGGTGATTTTTCTTTACATAATTTTGATCCATCTTGGCTGAATTCTGACTTTCCCGGAAATGTTAATGGAAGTTTTACAGGTCATGGTGAATTAAGTGGGACTGGAATCAATGGTGCTTTAACTGTTGGAAGTCTCTCCGGACATTTACGTGGCAATGAACTATCCGGGCAAGGAAAAATCGATTTTAGTGGTGGGGACGCGAAGACATCCGGCTTAGTGATAAGAAGTGGTGAGTCGGAATTGGTTGTTAGTGGCAGTGCAGGAGAAAAAGTCTCACTTGATATTTCTCTTTTTTCACCGGATATTGGGCAAATGATACCGGACAGCGGTGGAATGGTAAGAATTAAAGGGAATATTGCCGGAAGCTTTTCAACACCCGAAGTTGATCTGGCAATGGAAGGAAAGGATCTTTTTTATGTCGAAGATAAGATTGATGTGTTGTCAGGGAAAATTCATTTAGACCTCCAAAAATCAAAAGCTTTCGAAGGTTTTTTTTCTGCCCAAAATGTACGATTTGTTGGAGTAGAAGTGAAAACTACTCAGCTTGATGTCTCCGGAACACTCGTAGATCATGAAATTACTTTTGGGGCTGAATTTGATCAGTATGGAACTTTGGGGATAAAAACAAAGGGAAGTTTTGATCAGGAGTGGGACGGTCATATTTATGATTTGTTTCTGAAGTCTGAGCGCTATGGTACTTTTGTATTAAAAGATGAAACTACACTAAAAATTGGTAAAAATGACATCCAATTATATCCTGTTTGCCTCAGGGACAGAACAAGTGAAATCTGTTTGGGTGGTGATGTTGACTTAACTGAGGGAACTCAGTGGTCGGTGCAGAGTTCTCTCCATGACTTCTCTCTTGATCACATTAATATGTTGAATATTTTTCCTCACCATTTTGCGGGAATGGCATCCGGCAATCTCATTGCAAACGGTGATGACAACAGCGTGGAGAGCGTTGAGTTGGAGATAAATATTCCACAAGCTGATATGAAACTTGAAAATTTTGATGAGGATTTTAACGACGTCAAATGTGTTGACTTACTGTTACAAGTGAATCTTGTTGATGGAGTACTGAGTGGGAATCTTTTTAGTGGTATAAACAATGATAGCCAGTTTAAGGTTAATTTTGATATTGCTGGAGCGGGAGACTTCGCAACTTCCGTTGAACAATTATCCGTAAAAGCTCAATTGGAAATAGTTGATTTTGATCCTTCCTTTCTTGCGGAATATACTGATTATTCCGTTATACCAAAAGGCAAGGTTGATGCACATGTCACTGTCAATGGTACAGTGAGAAACCCTCAAATTGTTGGGAAAGCTACTTTTGAGGGTGGTACTGTGGTGTTGCCTTTTCAGGGAATTACGTTGAAAAACACGTCACTGCAGGTGAGCGGCGCTGAGAAAGGTTTAGCAATACAATGTTCAACCAATTCCGGTAAAGGACGTCTTGTGGCTGATGGAATTGTTCGTTACGGAGAAAAAGGTATAGAGGGAGATGTGCAAATCACAGGAGAAGATTTTGAGCTGATCCATGTTGCTGAATATAAAATTCAAATCTCTCCTGATGTACATTTCTTTTTCAGTGATGAAAAAGGTGTAATTGATGGTAGGATTAAAATTCCATACGCACTACTAAGTCCAGAAGAAATCAACAACTCAGTGACGATATCTGATGATGTAGTTTTTGTCAGTAAGGGGAAAGAAACCAGGGAAAAATCCTGGCCTTTTCTGGGATCGCTTACTGTAGAGCTCGGTGAAGATGTTCGAATAGACGGATATGGTTTAAAGGGGAAACTCGAAGGTGCTCTTCAGGTCGGCAAAAAACCTGAAAGTTTTCTTACAGGCAAAGGAGAATTGAATCTTGTTGACGGGACTTTTGATATTTATGGCACTGCTCTCACTATAGAGCGTGGCAGTGTACTTTTTACGGGGGGTCCCATTGATAATCCCGGGTTGGATATACGGGCCCAGAAAACAGTAAGGGGCGGGGTAGCAAAAGGAGAAGGATTTACTGTTGGTGTTGATATTTCCGGCCTGGTTCATAATTTGGAATATCGTTTGTTTTCTGACCCGTATATGGATGATACAGAAATCCTTTCTTCTCTTGCAATCGGGTCATCAACGTTGTCATTTGGAGATAATAAAGGTGGTTTTTGGAAGTCGGCTGCAGTTACTCTTGGTATTCAGGGAGGTTCTGAGCTTTTAGAAGAATTTGGTAGTGTGCTGCATTTGGATGATATGCACCTTGAAGGAAATAAAGATCGAGAGGATGTTTCTCTTGTCGTCGGGAAACTGGTGACAAAAGATTTGTATATTGGTTACGATATAAATATGTTTAATCAGCTTGGTGAGTTTCGCGTACGATATGATCTTGATAGTGGCTTTTTCGTGGAAACAAGAAGCTCTACCGAATCCACTGGTGCAGATCTTCTCTATATATTTGAAAAATAATCATGGATGCATAATTACAGAAATAATTAACCAGAGGAGTACGATATGAAAGCTGTAGCTTTTTGTGGAAGTGCACGGAAAAATGGCAACACTGCTCTCCTTTTAAAAACTGTTCTTGAAACACTGGAGGAAGGTGGTGTGGCGACAGAACTTGTTGAACTGGCCGGTAATGAAATTCCAGGATGTAAGGCCTGTTTTGGTTGTTTTAAAAATAAGGATCAGCGCTGTGTATTTAAAAAAGATGTGGTAAACAGCTGTATTGAAAAAATGGTGTCAGCAGATGTGATTCTTCTTGGTTCGCCAACATATTTTGCCGATGTTTCTTCGGAAATGAAAGCGTTGATTGACCGTGCCGGGATGGTGAGTCGTGCCAATGGCAATATGCTTAAAAGAAAGCTTGGGGCTGCAGTTGTTGCAGCAAGAAGGGCAGGTGCCATCCATGTGTTTGATTCAATAAATCACTTTTTCCTTATAGGAGAAATGATAATAGTCGGTTCATCCTATTGGAATATTGGCCTGGGTAGAGAAAAAGGGGAAGTCGCAGGTGATGAGGAGGGTTTGCAGACAATGGTAACTCTGGGTAAGAATATTAACTGGTTACTCACAAAAATGAATGGATAAATGAGTAAGAAAGCGGACAAAAGAGAGGTCAAGACAGTTCTGGTAGTTGATGACGACCAGGTTCATCGTTATATGCTCTGCTCAATGTTGAAAGAATGGGGATGGCGATGTGTTGAGGCGGACGATGGAACGACTGCCGTAGCTGCTGTAGAAAAAAACTATTATGATGCAGTACTTATGGATGTGCGGATGGCCAAAATGGATGGCCGTGAGGCTTTTACCAGGATCCAGGCAATTCACTCCACGCTTCCTGTAATTATTATGACAGCCTACTCTTCTGTTGATGATGCGGTTGAAGCCATTCAGCAGGGAGCACACGATTACCTGACAAAACCTTTGGACTTTGATAGATTGCGCCTGGCACTCCTGCGTGCGGTTGATCATCATCAGGTTGAAAAAAGAAAAGAGATGGTGGGGACGGAGCATGAGCCATTGAGAACGTCGATAATTGGCACTTCTCCTCCTATGCTCGAACTGCTGGAGATGGTGAGTTATGTGGCACCCACGGAAGCAACTGTACTTATTTATGGAGAGTCAGGAACAGGTAAAGAATTGGTTGCGGAGGCATTACATAATAATAGTGAAAGAAAAAATGGCCCGTTTATTAAAGTGAACTGTGCAGCTTTTGCCGAAAACCTTCTTGAGTCGGAATTGTTTGGCCACGAAAAAGGCGCTTTCACCGGTGCAGAGAAAAGAAGGGAAGGTACATTTGTTCAGGCCGACGGCGGTACTCTTTTGCTCGATGAAATTGGCGAAACTTCAAAAGCTATGCAGGTTAGATTACTAAGAGTTTTGCAAGAACAGGAATTTCAACGTGTTGGCGGCGAAGAAAATATTCGAGTAGATGTCAGAATAATTGCTGCCACAAACAGAAACCTCGAAGAAGAAGTCGCACAGGGGTATTTTCGGGAAGATCTCTTTTATCGTTTGAATGTTGTGATGATTACCGTACCACCATTGAGAGATCGAAAAGATGATATTGCTCTGCTCGTGACCCATTTTGCTGAAAAATTTACAAAGAAAAATAACAGGGTACTTGATGGGATTACCTCTGATTGCATGGAATTGTTTTGCCAATACTCCTGGCCCGGTAATGTGAGAGAGCTGGAGAATGCTGTGGAAAGAGGGATCATTCTTATGCGTGGTACAGAACTGACGGAAAAGAGCCTGCCCCTTGCTCTTCAAAATCAAGAGCGTCGTTCTGCACTCCTTGACGAAAACAAACCTGTCTCACTTCTTGAGTCAGAAAAGCAACTTGTCTATAAAACCCTTGCAGAAACAGAGGGCAATAAGAGCAAGGCTGCACGAATACTTGGCATCACCAGGAAGACTCTGCAAAACAAATTAAATAGATATAACAAAAAGTGATTAAAGATTTTTGTCTGCGGTACGATTTCCCCTATTTTTCTTATTGGTTTTCATTTACTTGACAAGGAAAAAGCGGCTACTTATTGTTGGCACAAGTTAAAACAGGGTGCATTGCTGTGAGGTATTGTCGGCATGTGGATTTTAATAAATTGCATTGAGAAGCTGTCAAAATAGAGGGAGGTCGTAGTGAGTGAAGAAATAGTAAAAGAAGAACTTCACGAAGAAATTGAAGGTGCTTCGGAGGTTGAATCCGGCTCTGAAACGAGTGAGGAATCCCAGGCCAAAAAACAGCCCAAAACAGTAGAACAGGAACTTGAGGATGCTCATGATGAGATCGCAAGTTTGCGTGATAAAATGTTGCGGGCAGCAGCGGAAAACGAAAATTTTAAAAAACGCGTTGAACGTGAACGACTGGCAAGTCTCAAATACGCGGGTGAGCATATATTCAGAGAGATTCTTCCCGTAGTTGATAACCTGGAAAGGGCTATTGATCTGGAGGTTACCGGAGGGGCCGGAGCTGAGAAGAACCTCGAGGCTCTTCTTGAAGGCGTGAAGCTTACTCTTAAGAGTCTTGTGACAACCCTTGAGAAATTTGAAGTCAAGGTCTCCAAAAGTGTTGGAGAACCGTTTGACCCCAAGCACCAGGATGCATTGACTATGTCACCGAGTGATACCATACCTGAAAATCATGTGATAAGTGAATTTGAGAAAGGATATTACTACAAGGACAGATTACTCCGTGCCGCGAAAGTTGTTGTATCTTCAGGAAAAAACCAGGATGATGAAAAATAATACCGGCCACCTGAAAAGGTGACAAGATCCCTTGACAAATCCATGAAGATGACAACTTTAGAAGAGGTTGCCACTACCTCTGGTAGAGCAATTAACTAAAATAGAGGAATGCTGGACGGATATACTATCCGAAGAGATTGATTTAAGGAGAGAAAAGATGGGTAAAATTATCGGAATTGACCTGGGAACAACCAATTCTTGTGTAGCAATCATGGAAGGTGGTGATCCGAAGGTTATAGCCAATGTAGAAGGAAACAGAACAACCCCCTCGGTTGTTGCTTTTGCCGATAATGACGAGAGGCTTGTCGGTCAGGTCGCAAAACGTCAGGCAGTAACGAATCCGACACGTACTTTGTACGCTATTAAACGGCTTATTGGGCGGAAATTTACTGACGCTGAGGTAAAAAAATCTGTTGAAGTAAGCCCTTTTAACATAGTTGAAGGGACGAATGGCAGTGTGTCTGTAGAGGTGGAGGGTAAGACATACAGACCCGCAGAAATTTCAGCCATGATCCTTGGTAAAATGAAACAAACCGCTGAAGAGTATCTGGGTGAAGAAGTAACTGATGCTGTGGTTACAGTACCCGCTTATTTTAATGATTCTCAGCGACAGGCAACCAAAGATGCTGGAAAAATAGCAGGCTTGAATGTACAGAGAATCATTAACGAGCCAACAGCAGCTTCACTCGCCTATGGTCTTGATAAAAAAGGTGAAGAAAAAATAGCTGTATTTGATCTCGGTGGTGGTACTTTTGATGTTTCCATACTTGAAATCGGTGATGGTGTTTTCGAAGTAAAGGCTACAAATGGTGACACTTTTCTCGGTGGTGAAGATTTTGATATGAGAATTGTCAACTGGCTCGCTGATGAGTTCAAGCGTGAGCAGGGAATTGATCTTCGCAGTGATAAAATGGCTCTTCAGCGACTAAAAGAAGAAGCTGAAAAAGCGAAGATGGAACTTTCCACCACCAAGGAAACTGACATAAATCTTCCCTTTATCACGGCAGATGCTTCAGGGCCAAAACATCTAAACCTGAAGTTGAGTCGGGCTAAGATGGAAAGTCTGGTTGAAGATCTTGTTGAACGAACAGTTGGTCCCTGTGTAACAGCGCTAAAAGATGCAGGCCTTTCAGCATCTGATATTGATGAGGTTATACTGGTTGGTGGTATGTCCCGTATGCCTTTGGTACAGACCAAGGTGGAAGAAATTTTCGGTAAAGAGCCACATAAGGGTGTAAATCCTGATGAGGTTGTTGCAATAGGTGCCGCTATTCAGGGTGGTGTGCTTCAGGGTGATGTGAAAGATGTGCTTTTGCTTGATGTAACTCCTCTTTCTTTGGGAATTGAAACCTTGGGTGGAGTAACAACCAAGCTTATCGAGAAAAACACTACTGTCCCAACCAAGAAGAGCCAGGTGTTCTCTACGGCTGCTGACAATCAGCCTGCAGTGTCTATTCATGTTCTGCAGGGTGAACGTGAAATGGCGCAGGACAATAAGACCATTGGCCGTTTTGAATTAACTGATATACCACCGGCTCCACGTGGTGTACCGCAGATTGAGGTTGCTTTTGATCTTGATGCGAACGGTATTCTCAGTGTGTCCGCTAAGGATCTGGGAACAGGTAAAGAGCAGTCCATCAGGATTACGGCTTCTTCGGGCTTAACCCCTGAAGAGATCGAAAAAATGACACAGGATGCCGAACTACACGCCGAAGAAGATAAACGGCGTAAAGAATTGGCTGAGACTCACAATTCAGCAGACGCACTTATCCACGCCACAGAGAAGAGTCTGAAGGATCTTGGTGACAAAGTGGATGCTGAAACCAAGGCTAATGTTGAACGTGAAATCGAAAATCTTAATAAAGTAAAAGATAGTGAGGATGTTGATACTATTAAAGCCGCTATCGATGCACTTACCCAGGCCTCACATAAACTCGCAGAGTTGATGTATGCACAGGCTGCCCAGGAAAACCCGGAGGGTGGAGCTGGAGCACCGGGAGGTGAGCAGGCTGAGAAGAAAAAGAAAGATGACGATGATGATGTCGTAGACGCCGACTTCGAAGAAGTCAAATAGTTTTCTGGCAGTGTGTTTGCCATTTACATAAAGGGAGTAAGGAATTTTTTTCCTTACTCCCCTTTTTTTTTGATTTGCTGTATGGTGCACTCGACAGGCAATTAGCAGACTCATATAGAGTAAGTTATTAACGCCAATATATTAAATTACAAAATGACATGAAAATATTATCTGGAATACAACCATCAGGCCAACTGCATATAGGCAATTATTTTGGCATGATGCAGACGATGATTTCCCATATGGAAAACGCTGAACTCTACGTTTTTATCGTTGATCTTCATGCTCTAACCTCGGTGCATGATAGAGAAAAACTGGCGACAGGAACTCTTGAGGCAGCTGCTGATTTTCTTGCACTTGGCCTTGATCCTGACAAATGTATCTTCTGGGTTCAGTCAGATGTTCCTGAGGTTTGTGAGCTGACTTGGGTTCTTTCCACTCTAGCTCCTATGGGATTGCTTGAACGATGTCATTCCTACAAGGATAAGGTCGCTAAAGGTGTTGCCTCAAGCCACGGACTGTTTTCATATCCTGTTCTTATGGCCGCTGATATTCTTCTCTACCAGGCAGAAAAGGTACCGGTAGGCAAAGATCAGAAGCAGCACCTCGAGGTGGCTAGGGATATCGCAATTAAATTTAATAATCAATATGGTGACACTTTCTGTGTGCCTGAACCGGCTATCAGTGAAACCACTGCAACTGTTCCAGGCATTGATGGACAGAAGATGTCTAAATCATATGGGAATACAATACCTATTTTTCTTGAAGGGAAACAGTTGAAAAAGCGTGTCATGTCCATAGAAACTGACGCTACACCGGTTGAAGATCCCAAAAATCCTGACAATTGTAATCTCTATAAAATCATGAATCTTTTTGCCAGTACAGAACGTATGAAAGAGATACATACCCTTTATGTCAATGGCGGGGCAGCTTATGGTTACTTGAAACTTGAGTTGCTTGATCTTTTGAATGATACATTTGGTGAAGCCAGGAAGAAAAAACAGGAGTATTTATCAGATCCTGCTTCTTTGAGGATCATATTGGCTAAAGGTGCTGAAAAAGCAAGGGAAAAGGCCAGTGTTACTCTTGACTTGGTACGAGATAGGGTTGGTTTAAAGTATTAACGAATGTGCTGCCGGACATGTGCTTGTGAAAAATGGAGCTGGAAGTTGAAATTGCTTGCCATTTTTTCTGAAAGAAGTTAAAAGAACAAATTCTGAAAGATTTGTAAGCTTATACATAAATTTATACATTCTGGTTATATTGTGAAGTTACAACGGAATGGGATAGAAGGAGAGGGACAATGGCAAAAGTATGTGAAATTTGCGGGAAAAAACCAATGACGGGGAACAATGTTTCCCATGCACACAATAAAACCAGAAGACGTTGGTTGCCAAATCTTAAAACGGTACGCATTGCGACTGCCGGTGGAAATAAGAAAAGAACCAAAGTCTGCACACGTTGCATCAGGTCTGGCGCTGTAGTGAAAGCCGCCTGATAGATTTTTTTCGGGTACGAAGAGGCGAGGGGAATACGTTCCTGCTCGCCTTTTTCTATTTAGTGCCATACTGCATGAAACCTGTGAAAAAAGACAAGAAAATTTGAGCATTGTCGAAATTAAACTAATTAATAACAGCACCATGGCACTTATGCCCCTCAATGGGGCGCTAATCGGAGTAGTTCCTTGTGGGGTGTGTTAGTACATGGTAGTCATTTTTAGGACGATGGAGTCCTGTGGATGGACTGGAGGATATTATGACTGAAGAAAAAATAGCATTTCTCAGCGTAAAAGAGGCTTCTCAAAGAGTTGGGGCAATACAGGAAGAAGAAGATATTGAACGCGTTGACAAGCGGATTTTAACTGTGTATAGCAAAGATGATAAAGAACTCTGCTGGTTTGATTATGAAGAAGTTATGAAAGAGGTTGAAGATATTCCCAAAGGTGAAAAAAAAGAGGCAGTCCATAATTATATTATGAGCCATATACCTGATTGGGTGAGTGAACTCTAGTTGTATTTTACGGAATTTGCAATTACTTAACGGCTTGGAGCCACGATTCTAAAGGTGTCGGGTCAGGGTAAATTAATGCTAACCGCCAACTCTTTCAATTGGCACAGGAATTTTTCGTCATTTTTAAGTGATCTAAAACTGCTCGTACGTCAAAGCTGAGCTTGCGCATTTTTTGAGTGA
>CAMZKN010000003.1 GCA_947311315.1 uncultured Desulfobulbaceae bacterium
CATGGTTACCATGAGTTTCAATATATGTGTCTGGGTTTTGCGTTGCTGGACGAAGAGAACTGACATGTACAGCTCCTTTTTATGGGTAATAGGCAGACCTAATGCCCATGATTTTGGTCTGAACATTTAAATTTAAACCGTGCATACATAATGTATGAACACGGATTTTCATGGACAGTAATTACCCCTAATTGAAATTATTTTCCACATGTAGTTTTCTGTCTTAAATACTTTATTTTTGATGGTCGCGGTTCAGGTGAAAATTGATCCAGGAAGAGGTCTTGTTCAACTCCCAGTTTCTGGGGGGCACTTTGTCTTCTAAAAAAATGGGCAGTTTACCGGCATGTTCCAGGCGGTTATATGCTCTGATCCAGATGCAGTCTTTGTCCGGGTAAACTTCACAGGCACCGTTCTGGCTACCGCCGCAGGGGCCGTTGCGCGTATGCTTTGGGCACTTGGATTCTGGACACAGGAAGGCAGCGTGCTGGATGGCGCAATCTCCGCAACTTTGGCAGGACAGTAGAGGGATTTTAATGGGGTCTTCCAAGCCGCGTTTCAATATCCATGTTTTATTTTTGGAATCCAAAAAGGCGGCCAATTTTCGATACACCGGTGCCATTCTAAATGTTTTATCAAAAAAAAGATTGTGGGCAGAAGAAATCATTCTATAGGGCCAATGCTCCAGCAGTCTTTCCTTCAGACTGGGGGTTGAGGCAGGAACAGTTTTATCCCCAATGACCTTATCATAAACATAATGGGCGCTTTTTTCCTTACCGGAAAATTCATTCAAATAGTTGGGCCAGGTATCTTCAATTTCTTTCATACGATCCAGAATGCGGGCAATGGTCTTGAAATTCCTGTGTATGCCGCCAATGTGAATCCCCCGGTAACCGAATGCCTTGAGAACAACGCTCAGGCGGGCCGCCCGTTCAATGGCTGCACTAAGACCTTCCTTTGGAGTTTTCCATTCCTGAACCACTGTTTCGTACAGAGTGTCTGATACATAGGCGCCTGGCACCTTACCTCGGTTCATGGCTCGGGCTGCTTTTGGATTGAGAAGATATACCGAAGCTATCACCGGTATCGAAGCATTTTTTTCATTATGATATCGGATCAGTTCGTTGAACTTGTTGATATCATAGCCAAGCTGGGTAATGACAAAAGAAGAACCGGCATCAATTTTCTTGTCCAGTTTTTTATATTGTGCCAGACATTCTGATTTCAATGTTTTGAAGGGGGAAACTCCGCAACCGGTAAAAAAAGGCTCTGGATCGCCTGAAGCCATCATGCGTTCGCTCAACCCTTGCATCATGCGAGTCAAAAGGACAGAGTCCAGGTCAAAAACCGGAGTGCCTCGCCCGCCAAAACCTTTTCCGCTGTAGTCTCCAGTCAGGCATAAAATGTTTTTTATCCCCATGCGGGCCAACTGCAGTGCACGGCTTTCCATACCGACTCGATTCATGTCCCGGCAGGTAAAATGAACAATCACATCCAGCCCATGTTTGAAGATTTCATGTCCCAGAACATCTGGGGACAACGAAGGGTTGCCGCCGGGGTTGTCGGTGATGGATACGGCAGAAACCCTGCCGTCGGCAAAGGCATCTTTTGCGATGCCAACCAGAGTATCGGTACTGGTGCCAAATGATTCACGGCCTGGCACCAGCTCAATGGTGACAACAAAATTTTCCGGGTTCATCAATTGTTCACTGAAAACACGAAGCATTCACATTCTCCTGATCCAAGGTTCTATTGTTGCTTCCAGCACTAACACATCTGATTGAGTAAAACATTGATCTAAATCAAGACTCATTTTTTTTTGTATAGCATCCCCCCCCCCAAATACACCGGGTAAACCGATGATCTTCATGTTATGTTCAACACTTTTTTGCTTTAGCTGTCGGTCTTTATATAGTACGATAAAAGGACAGGAGGTGTGCGATGAATATTACCAGCGATATAAAACCAATAACATATTTAAAGAATCGAGCTGCTGATGTCCTAAAACAGATCAACGAGACTCACCGTCCAGTTATCATAACTCAGAATGGTGAACCAAGAGCGGTTTTACAGGATCCCGAGAGCTATGAAAACATGAGAAATGCCATAGGGATCTTAAAACTCATTTCTCAAGGTGAAGATGATGTCAAACAGGGGGATGTAAAGTCCCAAGAAAATGTATTTATTGATATTGAGAAAAGAGTAAGACAGAATGCCGAAAACGTATGAAGTTCTCTGGTCTAAAACGGCTGAAAACGATCTCTTAAAAATCATTAAATACATTGCTCAGGACAGCCCAGGTAATGCATTAAACATACTTGAAAAAATTAAGGAGAAGGTTGCCGACCTCTCTTTTTTCCATGAGAAGTACCGTATTGTACCGGAATTATACAACCAGGGGATAACCTTATTCCGAGAGATGGTTGTTTCACCATGGAGAGTGCAGTACCGTATTGCTGATTCACAGGTGTTTGTTTTGGCAGTACTTGATTCAAGACAAAACATTGAGGACATCCTGTTGAAAAGGTTAACTCAGCATATTATTTGATAGATTAAAACCAGGTACAGAAGGATTATTCTTTTTAAGTTGAGCATAACTGCTTCTTTGAAAACAAAAGTATCAGCATTTTCAGATTGAGAAAAGCGTGATCAGCGACAATTATAATTACCGCCTGACGACAATTATTTTCACCGGATAATTGTGAATAGATTATTCATGTTGCTCTAAGGAGGAACATGAATGATCACAGACAATCAGGTGAGGAACTTGAAGAA
>CAMZKN010000004.1 GCA_947311315.1 uncultured Desulfobulbaceae bacterium
GCGCTTTACTGCACGGCAATGCCTACGCGATGCAATTATGAGGGTAATTCTGTTCAGGATTGAACACGGCTGGTCAAATTTTTAGGCTCTTATATGAAATATCCAGAGCAAGACAGCCACAGTTGACAAAACAAAAAACAATCCCCTGCTTACAAACAAAATTATCTCATGGGAAAATGCCCGAGCTGATTACTTCGAACTTCTTGAGAATGGCCAGCTTATTTGTATCGGTGGAGAATGGCCGATTAATGGATATAAAGGTGGGCGCTGGGAATCTCCTGGTAAAACTAATCTACTGAAATTAATTTTTAATCCAGCAGATCCATCATCTTTCACTCAAATTACACCAAAAGATACAATTGGTGTAAACGGTCAATTTACCATCAACCTCTTCGAAAAAGGCAAGGCTATTGGAGTAGTATCCCGGCCACTTACATTCACGAAATATGAACCACTTACGAAATCACATCTAAACACTGCAACAAAACTTAATGCCACGGCTCTTCTCAATAGATACGCTGAGGAGATGTATGTTCTCGATTTACGCGTACAGGCCCCCCACGGCGTAATCAAAAAAATCCTCAGTGAAGGAGACGCAATCACCAATGAAGTGATGTTAACCAACGTAAAATATTGGATGAACACCCCGGAAATAATAGTATCTGAAGGAAAGCCACCATCCCTACCGATTAAAAGCTCATTGCAGATTCTTTTCCATGATGGGCACAAAGAAACTGCAATCTTCCAAACAGAACATATTTTTGATCGATCCGACGAGGTACTGGATGACCCGTGGTTTTAATAGACGCTGTGAACCGCAAAGAAGTATAAATTTTCCTAACATCTGCCATTGATTATTTTTATTTTTTAGCATTTAATAAGAAAGGTGCCTAAAAAACTGTACACTCACAAACTTCATCCAATCCCCATATTTTGCATAACGTTACTACAAGGTAACACTCCCTTGTCTCTATCTGTTACCTTATGGTAACGAATATAAATCATAACGTTGCAACAGGCTGATTTAAAAAGATTAAAATAAATGGAACATTCATTGCAAACCATACCGTGTTCAATGCTGGAAAATTTCTTATAGAGAAATGTCCCATTCACGGAGGGTGAGCAATACATTGATTTCTTTGTCGTTCAGGAGGATTACGTGCCAGAATACAAGTCTAAAGCATACAGCCATATTTTCAGAATTGCCCTGGTTCTCATTGCGGCCGGTCTGATTGGAGTTGCCGTAAGGGCTATGGTATTGCCTGAATCATTCGGTGATTATGGTCATTACCGTGGATCAGCCATTGAAGATGAAATCAATCGACCCATCAGAAACGGCACGAACTCATCCTGCCTCGTTTGCCACCCTTACATCCGTGAAATGCATCTTCAGGGTGTTCACAACACAGTTTCCTGCGAATTCTGCCATGGACCGGTCGCCGACCACGTTCAGGACGGTAAAGTGATTGCACGCCTGCCCAAAAAAGAGGGCAACGACATCAAAACACTTTGCCTGCGTTGCCATAATCAAATCATCCGGGCACGACCAAAAGAATCCATAAAGATGATATCCATGCCACAACATCTCGAGGAAAAACATGTACGTATAGATCATAACTGCAACCAGTGCCATAATGTCCACGCTCCGCTCATGTGGGTAAAAGAGGCCAGAGCCATTGTGGGTGCAGAGGAGGACAATAAATAATGGATAGTATCGAAAAAGAAATATCCAGGGGACGCCGCACATTTATCAAAAAGGTTCTTGGGGGAACTGTCGCGGGTTCACTTCTTCTCGTAATCCCTGCCGGTGCAATGGATCTTGCCAATATTCCTGAACAGATTACCGGCATGCGGGGCAAAACCGGCCCCTTCATCACAGAAAAGAAATTTGCTTTTATTGTTGATATCACCAGATGTATTGGCTGCGGTTCCTGTTGTGTCGCCGACAAAAACGAATATCAGGTGCCGGATGGAATGTATCGTACCTGGGTGGAACGATATGTTATTGATGATGAGGACAATGTCTATGTTGACTGCCCCAACGGGGGACTGGATGGCTATCAAGAACCACGCCAGGACATTCCCCATCCCATTCGCGATACGTTTTTTGTGCCTAAGCTCTGCAATATGTGTGAACATCCATCCTGCGTACAGGTTTGTCCGGTTGGCGCAACCTACCAGACTGAAGATAATTTCGTGTTGATTGATGCAAAACGCTGTGTGGCTTGTGGCTACTGTATACAAGCGTGCCCCTACGGTATCCGGTACATCAATCCCGAAACCCGAACTGCTGACAAGTGTTCATGGTGTTATCACAGAGTACGAAAAGGTTTACTGCCTGCCTGTGTCGATGTATGCCCCGTGCAAGCCAGAAAATTCGGCGACCTCAACGACAAAGACTCAGAAGTGTATAAGATACTGCATCAACCGCATGTGGTTTCAGTGTTAAAACCCGGTATGGGCAATAAACCATCGCTTCACTATGTAGGCCTGAGAAGGGAGGTGGTCTAATGAACCCTGAACATGGAATGGCTGTAGCAACTGCCCTGACTAATTATGTGTTTCCGAACGAACTCCATGTTCACTGGAGTTTGATGATTGTGCTTTACCCGTATATCACAGGTATTGTGGCTGGTGCGTTTATCGTTTCTTCCCTTTATCATGTCTTTCATATCGAAGCATTAAAGCCGGTGTCCCGGTACGCTCTTGTTTTTGCGCTGGCGTTTCTTGCTTTTGCCACGGCACCTCTTCTCATTCATCTTGGACACCCTGAAAGAGCAATGAGCATGATGTTTACTCCGAGTCCCACTTCAGCGATGGCGGGATTTGGCTATATTTATTCGGCCTATGCTATTGTTCTTATCCTTGAAATTCTTTTTATCTACAGGCCAACTCTTGTGGCCCTGAAACAGGAAGCCACCGGGTTTCAAAAACCGCTCTATAACATCTTAACTATTGGCAGTGACAACGTCTCGGAAAAATCTCTTGCGCTTGATCATAAGATTATTGCTTTTCTTGCAGCTATAGGTATTCCAATGGCCTGTACTCTTCACGGCTACGTCGGCTTTATCTTTGGTGGAGTCAAAGCCAATCCCATGTGGGCCACCCCGTTAATGCCAGTTATTTTCCTGCTCTCAGCAAGTGTATCCGGTATTGCCGGTATAATTCTATCCTATATACTTATTAAAACGTTTACCCGAAAATTTATCGATATGGATTGTATCCGGACATTGATTAAATTTCTCTGGGGCTGTTTTATTCTCGACTTTGTTTTTGAAATGCTTGAACTCTTCTCCCATGCATATATGGCAACTCACCACTGGGAAGCACTACGGGATCTCTATTTTGGCCCGCTCTATAACTCATTCTGGGTAGCACAGGTTTTTATCTTCTCAGTTATTCCTTTAGTACTTCTTGGGATACTCTCGCTTGTCAAACTACCAGATTCATGGGTGAAATTCTGGGGTTCTCTTGTCTCGTTCATGATCCTCATCCAGGTAATTCTTATGCGTTGGAATGTTGTAATAGGTGGCCAACTGATGTCTAAAAGTGAACGAGGCCATACCACGTTTCACCCCATGTGGTTCGAGAAGGAAGGTATTCTGGTTTCCATTATTATCATGCTGCTGCCCATCGTATTTTTGTTTATTCTCAGCAAGGTTTTTCCCTTTTGGCTGGACGATGATACAGTTGCAGAAAAGCAATTAACTTGATCAAAGAGGATTTGTATTTCAAAAAGTAAGGAGGTATGTAGCAGAGATTATACAGTGGCGAAAGTGTAGATACATAGTGTCTGCAGTAATTCTTAGCGCCCCGTGGGGCGTTAGATAGAATTGCATCTGATTAAATGAGATTCATATCAGGAGGAGACTGAATGAAACATCTGAAGACAATGTTTTTTATTGCAGTCCTTGGACTCTTTGCTGTCGGTTCGGCTTTTGCCACCACCGAGCAGTCTAAGAATACCCAGGACCCGGCTGTCAAAGCGCTGAACGTGAAATGCGTTAACTGCCATCTCAAAGAAAACGGCTCACTCGTAAAACAGTGGCAGCATTCGCCCCACGCTGCGGCCATGGACGGACAAATCGGTTGTTACAACTGCCATGCCGCAACAGAAGGCGAAGAACTCGCTTATGAGCATGAAGGCGCAGTTATCAAAACTATTCTTTCTCCACTTGACTGTAAGTTCTGTCACGAACGTGAAGTAAAAGAAATGGTCAACTCCCACCATGCAACAGCCGGTGAGATCATGGCCTCTCTGGACAACGTGGTCGGCGAAGTCATCTGTTCCATGGAACCAACCAAAGCTGATGTTGTTAATGGTTGCTGGCAGTGTCATGGATCGGTTATCAAAATCAAACGTGACAAAAACGGTAAACCTCTAAAAAATGAAGCCAAAGCCGTCATGATTGACTATATGACCTGGCCAAACACAGGAATTGGACGGATTAACCCGGATGGCTCCAAAGGCTCTTGTATGGCATGTCATTCCAAACATTCATTCCGCTCATCTGTTGCCCGTCAACCTGAGAACTGCGGAAAATGTCACCTCGGCCCTGATCATCCACAAAAAGAGATCTACGAGGAATCAAAACATGGTATCGCCTACTATTCATCTTTGCGTGAAGGTGGCGCAAACGGTATGAATATCCTCAAAAACGGTAGCTGGGTACTCGGCAAAGATTACTACACTGCACCTACGTGTTCCACTTGCCATATGGGCTCATACGTTAAACTGGACGGTGGTATTGCCCAGAACACACATAACGTTGGCGATCGTATTTCCTGGACACTGCGTCCCAAAGTTTCAGTGAAATTGAATCGCGCAATCTTCTCCGACGGTACTGTTGCTGATATCCCCGGCGACATTGCTCCTCAGGTCGGCCAGAAGGCTACTTACAAAACCTTTATCGTCGAAAACGGAAAGTTCAAAAAAGTTACTGCGGAAAAGCAGGTTGTTAAAGTTCTTTCCTGGGAAGACAGGCGAAATAATATGAAAGGCGCCTGTAAATCCTGTCACGGTATGCAACAGATTGACGGTTTTTACAAGCAGTTTGATTCTCTCGTTGTCACCTATAATGAAAAATTCGCCAAGCCAACTAAAATGCTGTACGGCATGGCCAAAAAAGACGGCCTTATCGGTGGCTCTACATTCCATACAGAACTTGGATGGATATGGTGGGAAATCTGGCATCATGAAGGTCGACGTGCCCGCCATGGCGCAGCTATGATGGGCCCCGATTACACACACTGGCATGGTATGTATGAAGTGGCCAAACACTTCTACTTCAAATTCATTCCAGAGCTTATGAAACTTGCAGCAGAAAACAATATGACTGACAAGTACGAAAAAGCTATCAATGAAGTTCTGGCCAGACCCGAACATCAGTGGTATCAAAAAGGTTTTGGCGAAGATACTATGAAAGCTATCAAGGCAGAGCAATCTGAACGATACGGAGAAAAGAAGTAGTTTTCTGATCGTCTACTGCTGAGCAACTGCCCCGGTTTCCTCTTGGGAACCGGGGTTTTTCTTGTGTGAGGATATTTAAAAGATGAAAAACAAAGTGGTTTTCAGAACACACCAACTATGCATTCTTTTTTCTGTATTCCTGCTGGTTTTAGGCAGCCAATCAACCAGCCAGGCGAAAACAACCACAACACTCCTGGAGAGTGTTCTCTCTTTAAAAATTGGTATGAACGGTTATCTCATTGGCCAGAAACTTAATGACTCACAAAAGGAACATGCAGGTAAACATTTAGTTGAAGGTGCCTATCAGGATACCTATAAGTTTGCCGACAACGATCTTTTTGTAGTGGTTGATCAAAAAAGTGACAGGATCCTTGCTCTGTATAAACAGAAAAAAAATGCCAGCAAAAATCAGCTCAAAGAAATGGTAGTTGAACTCATGGATCTCTTTGATGCCCCTACAACCATAGCGCACGACAAAATATTGTACTGGGCATTTAATAAACATGGCGCCATTACGGAAGATGACTTCAATGTAGCCAAAAAAATAAAACAGACAGGAGATCTTGGTATCATAGCCACCGTGAAGTTGAACTCTGAAATGGAGATCACACCAGACTCACAGGAAGGAAATCAAGAGACTTCAGGGGAGAGCATTGCAGGCCAGACAGGCTCAATCTACTTCATCATAACTTCTGACCCGATGGTACAGGAATTTATTACAAGCAGACAGTAAAAAAGTATGAGCAGTGCGTCATCTGGCAGACATAAAATATTTTTAATTATTGTGATGCAAAAAGAGACTGACGCATTGCCTCAAAAAGTGTTACCGCCGCGGCAACAGAACTGTTAAGGGAATCGATCTTTCCCTCCATCGGAATGGAAATTAACACATCGCATTCTTTTTTTACAAGTGGCCTCAAGCCCTTACCTTCACTCCCTACAACCAGACAGGCGGGAACAGTCAAATCCGTTGTATAAAGAGATTGAGCATCGTCATCCTTTACTGTTCCAAACACCCAAAACCCTATCTTTTTTAATTCCTTAAGAGCATTTACCAAATTTGTCACCTGGCAGATATCAATATGTGACATGGCACCTGCAGAGGCTTTTGCAGCGGTTCCCCCAATAGGTGCTGAGCGCTCACGGGTGACAATGAGTCCGGCTGCACCAGATGCCAAGGCAGATCTGGCAATGGCACCAATATTGTGTGGATCCTGCAACGAATCACAAATAACAAGACACGTTCTCTCTCCATTTCCAATGCTAACCTTCATCCTGGTCATCAACTCCGCAAAAGGAAGAAGTGCTTTTTCGCAGGTTCTGGCGATTACACCCTGATGGCGAATTCTACTCGCACCTTCACCTGTCAAACGTATTGCATCAACAAAAGAGAGTTTCACACCATGAAGGCGGGACATTTCAACAATGTCCTCTATTTTCGTACTACGCTTTTCTTTTTGAATAATAATTTCGGTAAAACGTTTAGGCTCCTGTTCGAGCCCTTCAAACACAGGGTGAATTCCCCATAAAAGATCTTCACTTACCCTTATCTTTTTTTCACCGACCCTGTTGTAATTTCCCTTCATTTTCTTCATATTAGCACTCTATTACTTATTGCCGCACCAGATGGAAGCCTGTGTGCTCTTGCCCGTTCTGCTAAAACTATCGATACGAGAAGATCCGTCGATTCATCGATCATATCATTTACAATCATATAATCATACCGGGATGCCGCCTCCATTTCTTCCCTGGCGTTTTTCAATCTCAAGGAAATCAACTCTTCACTTTCTGTTCCCCGGCCCCGGAGGCGTTTTTCAAGTACATCGAGATCAGGAGGAGAAATAAAGATATATGCTGCCTCCAACGAATCAGTATTACGTAGTATGTCTGCGCCCTGCACATCTATATCAAGCACAACATCAATACCATCTTGAAGCTGCAACTCAACAGCGCTTAGACTGGTTCCGTAAAAATTATCATGAACTTGTGCATATTCGAGAAAGCTCTTTTCAGCTATCATCTGCTGAAACATTTCTTTTGAAATAAAATGGTAATCAACACCATCGACCTCTCCCCTTCTAGGCTTTCGCGTGGTGTGTGATATGGAAAAAACAATATCGGTGACACGCCCCATCATACCTTTCAGCAAGGTAGTTTTCCCTGCTCCGGATGGTGCTGAGATGACAAAAAGTATTCCTCTACTCATATTTTTTCCGCGGTCTGTGTTTTATGCTGGCCAAAATATTCTGCTAAATGGAACCCCTGTTGTAAGGCCTGCAATCGCTGACTAATAGTATCAGATTGAACCGATGATAAAACGACATGGTTTGAATCCATTACCACGATAGATCTCGTACGCCTTCCTTCTGTAACATCTACAAGTTTTCCATCTTTTTTGGCAACCTCTTTCAATTTTCTTGCAGGAGAAGAACCTGTGTTTATGACCGCAATAATTCTCTCAGCCATAACCGTATTACCAAATCCCACATTGAGCAAAAGCATATTTTTATCCCATAAAAATATTTTTATTCGATATTCTGTACCTGTTCCCTCATCTTTTCAAGCTCGCTTTTAAGATCAACGGCAAGATGGGCTACGGTCGCATCTGTAATTTTTGAAGCCAGTGTGTTCACTTCTCGTAAAAACTCTTGAATGAGAAAATCCAATTTACGTCCAACTCCGTGACCATCACTCAAAAACTGGTGAAATTGTACAATGTGACTTCGCAGTCGAACAATTTCTTCCGTGACATCAGATTTATCTGCCATAATCGCAACTTCCTGAGCAAGGCGCGCCGGATCAAGCTGAATATTACCCAGTAACTTCTCCAATCTTTCCTGAAGCGTACTTTCGCGTTGTTTTAAAAGGACAGGTATATCTTTTTCAATCTTATCAATAGTCTCAGTAAAAAGTATAAGGCGGCCAGCAAGATCAGATGCCAATGCCTGCCCTTCACACTCTCTCATTGTCGCACAATTTTCCAATGCGCTGCAAAGAGCGGGTTCGAGAACCGACCAGACCTTCTCCAGATCCTCATCCTTTTGTTCACGAACTAACACATCAGGATAAGAAGCCAGAGCAGAAAGGGAAATTGCATCATCTATTGCGAATTCTTCAGCAATCTTTAAGAGCGCATTCTTATATCCTTTGGCAAGCGGCAGGTTCACTCTTACTTCTTGAAGGTCGGAAAAATCACCACTGACCGTGAGCTGCAAATCAATGCGACCGCGTAAAAAAGAATGTGCAGCTTTTTTCCTGATTTTTTCTTCCAGAGCTGCATAGCCACGTGGCAGCTTCATCTTCAAATCGAAATATCTGTTGTTTACACATTTCAACTCAAAGGTCCAGGAACGACCCTCTTTAGAGATTTCTTCCCTGCCAAAGCCAGTCATACTTTTTACTGTCATGAGCGTAACCTTTTTTCAATTCCATAAAAAATAAAAACGATGCAGAGGAACAATCCCCCACATCGTTTTCAATACTTCAACACTTTGAACCACCAACCCCTGAAGCTATTCTGCAACCTGAGGGAAAATGCAACTACTTGGCAGCCATCGTTTCATTGAGTTTCTTGATAACAAGATCACTTATCTCAATCTTCTCGTCAAAGAAAATAACTCCATTTTTGGAGTCAAGAATAACGGTGTACCCATTGTCCTTGCCATATTTCTTCACAACCTTCTCCAAAGCTTTCAAAATTGGTTCCAACTCTTTATCCTGAAGTTGCTTCATTTCAAAACGTGCATCTTCAGTTTTGGCTTGAAACTCCCTGCCACTCTTTTTAAATTCGCGGATTTTCTCAGCTTTCTTTTCCTCGCTCCAGGCAGAACTTTTTTTCTTAATTTCAGCCTGCAACTTCTTAAGTCCATCTTCTTCTTCTTTAAAACCCGCCTTCAAATCGTTCATCTTCTTTTCAAAGCGAGCTTTTGCAGCTTTGCCGGCATCACACGACACAACGATTTTCTGCACATTCATTACACCAATTTTATTGTCTGCAGCTAAACCATTAGTTGCGCAAAAAGCAGCAAAGAAAACAACAATAAACAGCAAAATCAATTTCCTACAACACATAATTATCTCCTAACAGGATGAGTTAACAAAAACTCACTTGAAAAACGGGAAATCTGGTTTGGTAACGACTCTTTTTTTGTTACTGAACCTTCACAAAGTCAACTCTTCTATTCTGTGCCCAGGATAATTCATCCTGACCATGCAAAAGTATTCTTTCTTCCCCATAACTGACAGTTGAAAGTTGAGCTTCATTGACACCAAGATTGACCAGGTATTTTTTAGCACTTAATGCACGTCGTTCACCCAGTGCCATATTATACTCATTGGTTCCACGAGGGTCACAATTTCCTTCAATTTTAATTGAAGCATCAGAATTGTTCTTAATATATTCTCCATTAACCTCAATACGGGAAATCTGGTCGCTTTTAATGCTTGAAGAATCAAAGCTAAAATATACAGGCAACATTCCCTCGGTTGTTCTACCTTCACTGATTCCGAGTGGTTTAGAATCCAACGATTCCTCGGTACCCATAGCTTCGCCTGTCGTGTCTGCCTTCATTCCATCTTCTACCTCTTTTTTGGAGCCACAACCAACAAGAATCAAAGCCGAAACGCACAACAAAACAGGCAATAAGGTTTTTACTTTTTTTACCATGGGAAGAACCTCCAGAAGTTCATTGGAAAGACATTAATTTTAATAACACATTATGGAGTACATTCAATGTACACTAATTTTTTTCAAGTTTAATCGGTATAATATATAAAGCAAAGGCCGCCAAATTCAAACCTTTTTTTTATTGAAAGGTAATTCAATTGCAAATAATCCAAATTCTTTCCTCTCTTCAAAAAACAAGCTGTTTCAGAAATCAGCAAACCCATAACACATTTACTCTAGTGCTATTTATATTTTCGGATTATAACAGGGTGAGAATTTTATTCCGTTTAAACAGGCCATCCACTCAGTGCGATGGAAATAATCTGGAGATTTTAATGGCCAAAGTAAATATAAGTCCAAACAGAACAACCGATAAAACCATCAGAAGCATTGACCGCAAAAGGGAACAGGAAAGAAGAAAAATGTTCCACCGGGCAAAAGATCATGCTCCTGAATTTGCAACGCGACTTGTGCAACGATTAATAGACAGAGAAATAATAGAGACAACTTCCGTGTCCGCCGTTCAAGAGGCCATTGAGAATCAACTCAACAGTCTCGGATATATTGAGGACTTTGAACTACAGATGAAAATTGCTCCTATAAGGACACTGGCTCAAGATCCTAATGTTGTCAGCCTCTACATGACACAGTACATTGTTGAAGACCTCATTAACAATCCGGTTATTCAGGATGTATTCGGTGATGATCTTGATATTTACAGGGCAGTTGATTCTATTTTCAGGGTGCTCAGACCGTAAATGGAACATCCTGATTCTCACCCCGCTCTTCTCATCGCAAACCAGGATGGTACAATTCTGGATTTTCCAGAGCTGCAAATGTCTGGAATGAGTAATGATGAATACCTGCAACCTGCACTTGAGGATCTTATTCCACTTCCTGAGGGGAGTGAGCTTTTTGCACTTCCAGGCAGACTCCCCATAGGGTGGGATCCAACCACAAACGAGCCCGTACTCGTTAACGAAAACCCTTACAAAGATGGCGAATCCATACAGGCTGTCGCCGCTTTTATGGCACCTGCCCATACCGCAGTTTTGACGTCAAGCTACCAGGAACAAACCAACGCGCCCCTTTTACCTCTCTTTGCCTACACTGCCGTCGGCTGGCATGATGACAGATTCTGGGTAACCGGTTTTCGCAGTGATAATGACATTCGCCAGGACACAAACCAATACGATAGCAGTAACGTAGAACGTCTGACCAAAAAAAAATTAAACCAGTATAAGCACAACCGGCTTATCCAGCATCTTGGGAAATGTTGTCTCACCTACGGTTGCCCGGCAGCACGAAACTATTTTCTTGATCGCTGGGAGGCTCCTCTACCATCTTCCCCTTCATGTAACGCTCAATGCCTTGGTTGTATTTCCCTGCAACCTTCTGGATGCTGCCCGTCGACACAAGACAGAATTTCATTTGTGCCCACACCAAAAGAAATAAGTGAAATGGCGATTGCCCATTTAAACAGTGCAGAAAACCCCATTGTCAGTTTTGGCCAGGGCTGCGAAGGTGAGCCGCTTCTTCAAGCTGACACGCTAGCAAAAGCCATAACTCTAATTCGTAATACAACCGACAAGGGAACGATTAACCTCAACTCAAACTCCAGCCTGCCCAAGAGTGTCGAGAAGTTGGCAAAAAGTGGCTTAGATTCCATTAGAGTAAGTCTCAATTCAGCGCAGAAACGCTATTATAGCAAGTACTACAGACCCAAAAATTATCGTTTTGAAGATGTTCTACGTTCGATTGACATCATGAAAGAGCAGAACCGCTTTGTCTCGCTTAACTATTTTGTTCTCCCCGGCTTTTCAGACTCCGAAGACGAATTTCACGCACTATGTACTCTCATAAGGAATCACAAACCTGATTTTGTCCAACTTCGCAACCTGAATATAGATCCGACATGGTATTTTAAAAGCTTGGCGTTTCCGGGAAACTCATCCACTTTCGGTATTCGAAAGTGGTACAATATGTTAAAGACAGAATTTCCCTCGCTTAAGTTTGGTTACTTCAACCCACAGGTTAATAGCAGTCAATAAATAAAACAGACGCATAACGTACACTAATAGGTGAAATATAAGTACCTTGTTACTCGCATAAAACCAGTTGATTTTTTTCTCAATTGGGATACAATACCGTTTGGGAAGATTTATCAGAATTATTTTTTGCATGGAGCCAATATCATGGAACAGCTGCCAAACATGCGCTTGACCACTCAGCGACAGATCATCTTGGAAGAACTCGGAAAAGTAACTTCTCATCCCACTGCAAACGAAGTCTATGATATGGTTCGCAAGCGTTTACCGCGAATTGGATTGGGTACCGTATACAGAAATCTCGAACTCATGGCAGAAAGCGGCATAATCCTCAAATTAGAAGTAGGTGGCACACAAAAACGCTTTGATGCAACTGTTGAAAACCACTACCATATACGTTGTAGCTCATGTGGCAAGGTTGACGATATTGAAATACCTGTCCAGGATCAAATTAACGCTATGGCTGCAGAGGCAACTGACTACGAAATTTTAGGTCATCACATTGAGTTTTCCGGTGTATGCAAAGATTGCTCTGAGAAAAAAGCAAAACCTGCACTACATTGAACATAAAGCATGAACAAAAAAAGGGGAAACGGCCATAAACCGTTTCCCCTTTTTTATCTTTCTGCTGACAATTTAAGTCAACTACACGTAACTTCTCCAAAAGTGTTGGTAAAATAAAGCGTGCGTTCGAACCCCTGCCCTTGTATGATGGGAAGCATGAAAAGCACATTCGATCAACTCACCAAAAACATTCCCAAAGAAGACAAAGAAAATCC
>CAMZKN010000005.1 GCA_947311315.1 uncultured Desulfobulbaceae bacterium
GATTTTCTTTGTCTTCTTTGGGAATGTTTTTGGTGAGTTGATCGAATGTGCTTTTCATGCTTCCCATCATACAAGGGCAGGGGTTCGAACGCACGCTTTATTTTACCAACACTTTTGGAGAAGTTACCAATTGTAAATGTAACCTTTTAAAGTTGTATAAGAACTGGGTTAGGGTTAAATCACCCTGATCCCGCCTGTACTTCACCTTGGCTCCTGTGTCGATAACAGCCGCATTCTTCTTGCCGCAACAGAGATGGTCAATGCTGGAGGACTCGGTGATGATCTTTCTGATTTGCCCGTTGCGGGCAGTGCGCCGGAATGGATGAGCGAAAAGGCAATAGCAATTGGCCAGTATTTTGTGGCATCAGGTGTCTATACCGTCTTCGGATACCATCTGCCTATTGAAGGCGCACCTGTCTTTAAAGATCATCTCTACAAGGATATGGAAGAGATGTACGGTGGTATGTGGGACTGTGAAGCCGATCCGATAAAGCATGCCCATTTGATGATTGCCCATATTGATAAAAAACGCAAAGCGCTCGGAATAGACAAAGCCCGTGACAGAGTCCTTATGGATATGGCTGACCGACAGGCCCTTGGCGTGGAATAACCAATTCTTTTCAACCCGATCCCCAACATGTCTTTTTCAAAGTCGTACTTTTAAATAGACATGTTGGGGGAGAATCAATCCGCCTTTAGAACCCCGACATAGGGAAGATTTCGATAGCCCTGGGCGTAATCAAGACCATATCCCACAGCAAATTCATTGGGAATATCCACGCCACAGAAGTCAATCCGTACATCAGCAATTCTGGCATCGGGTTTATTGAGAAAGGTACAAACTTTCAGGGAACGGGGGTTGCGGTTACCCATCATCCGTATCACTTTGCTGAATGTTCGGCCCGTATCAACAATATCCTCAACGAGCAGTACATCCCTGTCTTCGATGGATGAATCCAGATCCATAACAACCTTTACATCACCACTGCTCACCGTGCCATCGCCGTAACTGGACAAGGTCATAAAATCAACAACCAGAGGTGTGTTAATCTGTCGCACCAGATCGGCCATAAAAATAAAAGACCCGCGGAGAAGCCCAACCACCATAAGCTCTCTTTCCAGCTGCCCATAGTGTGCTGTAATTTCTTCTCCAAGACGACGAACTATCTGTTTTATCTCATCTTCTGAAACAAGTACCTTTGTGATTTCATGGTTTTGCATATATATTCCTATTTTTCATGTAAAAAAATTCCATTCTGAAGAAAATACACTGTCTCACGTTCTACATAATCAGAATTCATAATATACGGATGACTGCTATGAACAACCAGAAAATCAGACATGCCTTCGAGCTGGGCGCTTTCAACGGACACCTTACCATCGTTTGCCCCTCGAAACAGATGCAAAAGCCAGGAGTCAAAAAAAGCATGCCGATCGCCCGTAATAATCCCCACCGGATAATCAACTGCCCCTAGCTGATTGGGAACAGAGTCTTCGGCCGTAGAAAGCTGTTGCCCCGCCGGGCCATTAAACCAAGAAAAATACCAGCGATCTTTTAAGGCATCCACCGGTTCACTCCCATTATTTGGAGGACTCAACATAACAACTTTGCCGAGATTGTCCGGTCTGTTATTTTTCATGGCCATACGCACAAGAATACCACCGAGGGAATGCGTTACAAAATGTATTCTCGTGGGTTTGTATGTGTTGCATTGTTTAATTGCAGCAGGAATATACTCTGCAGCAAGTTGCTCAATAGTCTTTTTTCTCGATGGATAATCCAGATTTACGGTATGGTATCCCGCCTGAACCAGTGTGTTCTGCATCTGTTTTAACGAATCATTCGTCCTGCCAAGACCATGAAGAAGAATAACACATTCATTGAGATGATTATCTGTTGGTTTCAATATTTTCACTTGACTCATTGTATTACCACAACCAGTAAGAAGAACAACATTTACGAAAACAATTGCTGTCAATAGAATACGACAACACCAATAACACAACCAACTACTCAAAGGGAACCACATCATTCTATTCTCCTATAACTTGACAGGACTAACACGAAGGTATATCCAGTAAAGGAGGGTAATAAAAATATAAGGATCTGACAAATGCTAGAATTCTACTCCAGTAGTACCAATGTCGTCAATTCCAGAAAAGCTATGGCCGAATGCCTTGAAAAGGCATTGACAGAAAATGATACGGATTGTGACCTCATTATTTTCTATTCGGCCATAGGACACAACTTTAAGGATCTTCTGGATGAGGCCAAACGGCTTTCACCGCATGCTCAGATAGTCGGCTGCACCTGTGCCGGTGTTATAGGCAGAGAAGGTGCGAATGAGTCGATGAAAGCTCTGGCCATAATGGCTATCAGAGGGCCGCAGGAAGAATTTGCCGTTTCCTGGATTGATAAAATTCAGGGGATGAACTCCTATGATGCAGCTGCCGCCCTCGCAAAGGATCTCATCCAGAAAAACGACAGAATTACCATGATCCACTTTCTGGCCTCGGGTATCGATATCGCGGCCGACAGGGCTATAGAAAGTATTGAATCGATCTTTGGCAAAGACATGCCCATTTTCGGCGCAACCTCATCGGACAATATGAAGGCCGTCAACAGCTTTCAATTTGCCGGAGACGCAATATTTGAGCAGGGCTCAGTAGCCATAGGTTTTGCCGACCCAAGCCTTAACATTATAACCCAGGCAACACACGGATTTGAAGTCATTGGCCTGCCGTTTAGCGTAACACGCTCCAAAGCAAACAGGGTATACGAACTTGATAACGCACCCGCCTGGGAATATCTGACACAAAATCTGGGCCTACCGATAACCGCACCTTTTAATGAAACCATACCCGTTTCCGCTCTGGCAGAACTACTGCCGGAACAACATCAGACCGCCTACAACAACAACCATATCCTCCGTGCGATTGCCAAAAAGGAATCCGATGGAAGTATGTATATGCCTGTTGCCTGCCCTGAAGGGACAAAACTCTGGCTGACAAAAAGAAATGAAGATCTTATATTTGGTGGCCTTGATACGATGGTCTCTCAAATAGTTACGCAGTGTGACAATCAAAAACCTCTGGCTGTTTTCCATGCCGACTGTTGCGCCCGTGGGAGGCATCTTTTTAACAGTATCCTCAAAGATGAGATCGTCATGCGGATGCAGAGTCCACTGTGTGACGAGACAACACCATGGCTGGGTATGTACGGCCTCGGCGAATTCGCACACATAAACGGCAAAAACTTCTTTCACAATTACACTACGGCCCTGTATGTCATCGTCAGAAGACAGTAAGCCCTCATATAGCGATCTTGAAACTCTTTGTACACAACTGCAGGCACGGGTTACGCGCTTTTCTGCGGTTGAACAGAATCTGATCGTTGCAAGAGACAGAATCGACCGGGAACTGGCAAGATTTCAATCGATACAGTCCTATAGCAGAAAAGCCCTCCCCATTATCGATCTGCATGATTTTGGAACTCTTACAGCAGAGTCTGTTATTGAGACCTTTGAGTTTGAATGCAGTGCGCTTTATCTCTATGACAGTGAGTCAAATATTCTGGAGCCACTGGGATCTTTTGGCTTTACTGAGATAAAAAACCACTATCAGATAGGTCAGGATTTTATCAACAACGTTATTTTGTTGTCCAAACGTACAGTGACCATTGAAGAACCACTCCCTTATTTGACCTTCTGGGAAAAACCACAACTGCACCAGATTATTTATTGCCCTTTTCATGACATCAACGGAAATTTCCAAGGTATTCTGCTGGGAGGAATATCTGAAAAAAATAAATCCTTTTACGATGTCATCAATCGGGAACTGATCTCTTCTTTTGCGGTCTTTTCCAATCAAATGGAATCACTCCTCCACAATATCGAATCACAAAACCGTATTCAGCACTGAATGAAAATGGAAGCCATTGGCACACTTGCGGGTGGTATTGCCCATGATTTCAATAATGTTCTTGCTGCAATTATGGGATATAGCGAAATGGCTCAGATATATCTTGAGCCTGACCATCGTGCAAGAAAAAGTATTGACGAAATTTTCAAGGCCAGTCAGCGCGCCAAAAAACTGGTTATGCAGTTGTTGGCCTTTGGCAGACCAGAAAAAACCGAACGAACGGTTATCCAGATCGATCCTATTGTCAAAGAAGCCCTTGACCTTCTAAAAGCGTCACTGCCTTCCACCATAACCATTGTGAGTACATTTGAACCAAACCTCAAAACAATTGAAGCTGACCCAACTCAAATACACCAGCTTGTTATGAATATTTGCACAAATTCAGCCCATTCAATGGAGGATACAGGTGGAACCATCTCTGTCCAGCTCACTAACATAATGGCAGGAGCTGAACAGACAAAATCCTTTATAGAACTTGACAGTAACAGCCCCCATGTAAAACTGACGATAAAAGACAATGGTTCTGGCATTCCCCCCCAAATAATGGGAAAAATATTTGACCCCTATTTTACTACAAAACCCCAGGGAAAAGGTACTGGAATAGGATTAGCACAAGTACATGGCATTGTAAAAAGCCATAGTGGCGTTATTTCAATTACCAGCGATCCAGGGCTCTCAACCAGAGTGGATGTGTACTTCCCGTCGACTAACCCAACTTTAAAATCGTAAAATAAAAAATTGTGTGTTTACTGATAGTTACTGAGTGTCCAGTTTGCAGTTTGGCACTACATCTTTACTTTTGTTTGAATAA
>CAMZKN010000006.1 GCA_947311315.1 uncultured Desulfobulbaceae bacterium
ATTTTCTTTGTCTTCTTTGGGAATGTTTTTGGTGAGTTGATCGAATGTGCTTTTCATGCTTCCCATCATACAAGGGCAGGGGTTCGAACGCACGCTTTATTTTACCAACACTTTTGGAGAAGTTACCTGCATATGTATTAACCGAAGAAAAACACAGTAAAAAACCACAAAGAATAAACATAAAATATTTCTGTAAACACCTCATCCCAAACCTCCCTCTCCTGTTTGATGCAGCGACAGCAACCAATGTCGCTACAGGGTATCCTGCAATAAAAACCCTTTCCACCAACTATACGCTTCCATCCCAATTAATCAAGCACATGGATTTGCGCATGAACCTTGAATGTAACTACTCACGGAGTTCATAACTCTATGTTTTGATAACCTCTGAACTGTAACTGCTCACAGGTGCTCCATATTCGTGCAGACACATTTGCCCGTTATAGCCCCTCTATACCGGCAAATGTGACCGTGCGAAGATGGGGGCCTGTGAGCAGTTACCCTTGAATTTGATCATGCATCACGCAAAGCAAGGGCAGGATCAAGAGAAGCCGCACGAACAGCTGGATGAATACCGAAAACAATTCCGGTTATAACTGCAGAAAATGGTGCCAGAAAAACACTGAGTGTTGAAACAACAATTTCCCATCCCGCATAATTTTCAATAATTAAGGAAAGCAGTGCTCCTGCAATAGTTCCCCAAAGTCCACCCGACAAAGTCAATAAGACAGCATTCCAAAGATAAAGGCTTATAATCCTAAACTTTGACGCTCCAACAGCCATTCTCAGGCCGATTTCTCTTGTCTGTTCAGCAATATTGGCAAGCATAACATTCATGACACCAATGCCACCAACCAAAAGAGATAAGCCAGCAATAGTGCCCATAATCAATGAAAATATTTTTTGTCTCTCCCGCACCTCCTGAAGCAGTTTAATCGGTATAACTATCCTGAAATCAGCAATATTACGATGATTAACAAGGAGTATCTGTTCCACCTGTTCTGCAATACCAAGGATTTCCTCCTCACCAAGGCGAGCAAGAGAAATTACCAGTCCATCGAGGAGAATCGTGCCGCCACTTGAACGGACGAACGGCATCGACGTAATAGGCAAAATAACCGTTGTATCAAAATCAAGCGCCGACAAACCGGTACCTTCCGTCAGCAACGTTCCCTTTGGTATGGCTATCCCAACAACCGTTGCCGGAAAATTATCCATCCTGACTGTATCAAACAAGTCCGCCTGTAGATCTTGCGCAAGTGATGCACCGAGAACACAAGATTTCTCTCTCAAAAAGATATCTTCACTTTGTAGTTTTCTTCCACTTGAAATTGACAGATCTTCTGCGCTGAACCAGTTCGCATTAACTCCCAGCACTGTTGCTGGTACGGTATTAACTCCGGATTTAATGTATGTATTGTCCGTACGAACGTATGCACCAACTTGTCCCCTTGAGCCAAGCCACTGAGCAATCTGTTCACCATCAGCAACATTGAGGCCCTGGGACAAATTAACATCACTCTTTCCACCTTGATAGCCAGAAACGATGGTTTCCACCCGCAGGGTATGAGTACCTAAAGAATTCACCTTTTCGATAGCGTTCTTTTTTGCTCCTTCACTGATAGAAAGCATGGCAATAAGAGCAGCAACACCAATACCTATGCCGAGACTACTGAGAATAGATCGAAGCGGCCGCCTGATCAAACCAAACCATGCATCATAAATATCGAGCAATACCATCCGTGCAAATGGGTTCATACCAATGAAGTATCCGTTGTAATTTTATCCAGTTGAAGAATACGTGTCGCAAAATCAACAGGTTCCTGGTCGTGGGTAACCATGATAACGGCACGGGCCTGTGTTGTTTGATCTTTTAACAGTGTAAGGATTTTTCTGGAATTTTCAGTATCAAGGCTCCCAGTTGGTTCATCTGCAAAAATCACATCAGGTTCACGACAGAGTGCTCTTGCGAAAACAACCCTTTGCATTTCACCACCCGACAGGGTATTAGGGTATCGCGACTCCATTTCAGCAAGGCCAACATACTCAAGAAGTACACGGCACCTCTCCTGTACAACCGCACGCGACACCGGCAAGCCATAGTGAAAAGGCAATGCAACATTTTCCAAAACAGTTTTATCCATCAGTAAATGTGGCGTCTGAAAAATAAAACCAAAAGAACTGTTTCTGAGAAGAGCAATTTTTTGCTCCGTCATATTGGAAAACGACTGACCCTGAAAACGAACCTCCCCACTAGACGGTCTATCCAGACAGCTCAAAAGATTCAACAATGTTGATTTTCCTGCACCAGACGGGCCGGTAACAACGAGAAATTCTCCTGAATATACCTTCAGGGATATTGGTGACAACGCGGGTATTGAACTCTTCCCGGCAATAAAAAAGCGGCATATCTGTTCTGCTTCAATGAGCAACACAGCGACCTACTGTCCTTCACTGTAAATCTGGTCCCCTACCATGAGACCATCACGAATCTCTACCCACAACTGCCCTCTTGCACCAGGTAATACTTGGGTCCTTTCCCATTTTTCATCGGTTTTTTTACGCACCATGGTCTTTCCTTTCTCAAAAAAAACAGCACTGATGGGAACCGCAATAACATTATTGAGACGCTTCTCAATAATCCGGGTAGTTACTGACATACCTACATGTATTTTTTCACTGTTTCCAGTAAATCGTATACGGGCATAAAACCTTCGAATATTGCTATGCTCCTCATCTTCTTTTGCCAGGGAAGCAACAGATTCGAGCTCACCAGCAAATACTTTTCCGGGAAAAGCATCAACCACAATTTCTGCAGTCATACCAATTGAAACCCGTGCGACATCAACCTCTCTAATATATATATCAGCAACTAACGCGCTGGTATCAGGTACTTTAAGAAAAGTTTGACCAAACCAGACTGAATCACCAATCCGTATTTTTCGGCGATTATTATTCAATGGCAACTTGGAATAGAGCAGAATTCCGTCAGTTGGAGAAGTAATATCACAATTTGCGACATCCACTTTGCTGAGCTGCAGTGCCTTGCGTTTTAATTCAACTTTTCGCCGGCTCTTTTCCACGTCAGCAATACGGTTCTGAATCAATATCTCACCAGTACGCTTCACTCTTAGTACATTGCTCTTTGCAGCATTTACAAGAAGTTCTGCTTCTCTCTGCATTCGGGGCCAGACATAGGTGTTAAAATTATCCATTTCTGCCTGAGCGACCTGAAGCTGCTCAATTGCCGTGGAAACTTTGTCTCCCGCCTTATCCCGCTCTCTTGTACTGATGTGTCCCTTTTTCAGCAACACATTAAAATCGGCTAACTCACTCTGACTGATTTCGAGTGTTCGTTTTGCCTGATGGAGTTTTTGCGCAAAAACTTTTTTCTTTAAAGGCCCGGATCCATTTTTAATATTATTTGCCTGAATTTTTGCAATTTCGAGTTTTCTTGCAGCCTCTTCAATTTTACCGTCCTCTTCTTCCTTTTGTAGAGAAAGCATCTTTCCCGCGGCGACATGTGTCGCTTTCGCGTCACTGTAATCTTGCTCAGCTTTCTGCAACTGATCCACAAAAGGTTTTGTATCAAACCTCGCTACTATTTCACCTTTTTTGACATGAGTACCTTCTTTTACCAGCCAGACAATTTTCGCCTGATTACTGGAAATTTTCGAATTAATCGGTGATATTTTTGCGGGACTGACCACTCCTCTTTCAGTGGCAAACAAGGTAAAGCTTTTCGTATCCACGGTGTAAATTGGGAATGTATTTTTTTGATTTCCACCAAACTTGAAAACAAGAGATACTGAGAGCCAAACAACAAAAATAAGAACAATTATCCCAGCAAGAAAAAAAATATGTGTTGATATTTTACGAAATATACCCATAGCAGATTGGAAAATATAATACCTTTAAAAACAAAATAATAAACGTAGCATGCGAACTACTTTTTCTTATGCTCTTGTGGCTGAAAAACTTCTTTAGATACCTTACTCCGTAAAAGCTGTAATAAAAAACAAGAAATTAAGCGGAATATTTAACTGGGAAAATAGATATTTATTTCCAAGGTACTTACTTGCGGTTTACCGCGTTTGTTGATTTAAGTGACATCTCTATCCATTGGCGATCAAGCACCCCGAGTTTATACGCAAGTGAAACCGAAGCGAGATTGTAGCCGGTCAACGACCTGGAAATACCAAATCCTGCCTCGGAGTAGGCAGTTTCTGCATCCAGTACATCGAGGTTATCCGACAAACCCTTCTCATAACGGGTCACTGCAAGATCAAGAGCCATTTCAGCCTGCTTAAGCCTTTTTATGCTAATTTGATAATCATTTTCTTCGGCAATCAAATCCTGAAATGCCTCACTAACTTCACGTTTGATCTGCCGTGATAACGCCTCTTTAGATCTGCGTAATTTTGCCTTATCAATTTTTTTTCGGATCAGAACACTTTCTTCGTTAAATGTATCGAGAGATGAAAGCATTTCAAGCTGAATAGACCAATTGGTCTGATCAAGAGTAACTGCTTCTTCAATCGACTCACCTTCACCTTTTCGTTCCAGAGTAAAACTCAAACCGACATCGGGTGTCAAATCCTGTTGTGCTTTATATATCTCGAGCTTATTGAGTTCAGCTCTAACCCTATGGGCCTGCCAGTCAAGCCTGGTTTTAAATAAATCTTCTTCCCATGATTCGGAAACAACAGGCGTCATTTGAACAATCATCCCGGAAACAGAAAACAATGTATCCTCTGATAATCGTAACAGTTCTCTGAAGGAGTCAACGGCCTTCCTTTTTTGCCGTTGTTGATTCTGTAACATACTTTCAGCATCAAGGGCTGCAAGTTCTGCCCGGTACACATCGACCTTTGAAACCAGGCCAACAGCCTGTCTGGCCTTTGCAGAATCGAGGTGTTCGCGACTACGTTCCAATGCTTTTTCCGTCTTTTTCAATAGCTGTTTGGCCTGCACCACATCATAATATTTCTGTACTACATTCAAAACAAATGTCTGTTTAGATCGTTCCGCATGAATTGCTTTTTCTTTATCCCTAAGCTCTGCAGCTGAAAGATTTACAAGATTGTACTTCACTCCCCAACGTCTAAACAAGCCTTGCGATATTCTCACATAGGCCTTTGCACTTGTAGGATTTTCAACAACATAGCCACTATTATCATCAATCCTGTCCCCAACAACACCGTAGCTAATAGAAGCACCTGTTTTTAGTTCTTTACGAAATTCCATACCAAGCTGTTGCGAGCCAGTCCCTTGAGTATACCCAATATTAGACAATGGAACGAGTTTAGTATCAAACCTGTGTTCAGCTGCTGCTACTCCCATCTTGCTCAGTACTATATCCTCTTGCAAATCATGGGCAAAATCACTTTGAGCCAAAGCGATATCAATTGCGGCCAGTAATCCTATATTTTCGTTATTTGCCCTGACTCCTGACGCAAAAAAGAGAAATAAAGGTAAAAATAAAACAATCCTGTTTCTCATCAGCACATTCACGGTATCTCAGTGGAAAAAATGTAAGGAATAGCTATTATTTTTATTGGAAAAATAGCATTAAAAGAGATAATACTGCCCACCAATTCCAACAATTTTAACACGATACCAGATCCTTTTCATTAATCAATTCCTGCTTTATTACTCGCTTTGCCACCTTGACAGTTTCCGGTATGGAATGATAATATAATCAAGTAGGTAACTACTTTCATTTTTTGAATTTTTTTCACAGCATTACTTTACTTTGTTGGAGATTGCAGACATGACATTTTCTTTTTTTAGGCTTTTTTTTATTCTCTTTGGTTTTGCCTGCATTTCTGCCCTTTCTGTTTACGCAGAAGATTCCAGCCAATTGCAATCGATTGACATCAAACCACCTTTCGTTGTCGTTGAAGACCTTGGCGCTGAAATGCATACAGCCAGTAGCACTGTAACAATAACGGGTAGGATCAAGAATACCTCACGATCAATTATTCGCGGGTACGCCACTTTCTATCTCTTATCACTGGAAGGAGAGGAAATTTATTCTTTTCAGGAAGATATAAACGGAGGGAACCCGTTTGCCGATGGTGTAACAGTTGATTTTGAAGCTACATCAACTGTAGCAGATCTTACGAAAATAGGATCGATAAGTGTTGATTTCACACAGGATTAAAATCCAGATCATTCATCAACTGCGATAATATCGCCCGCGTCCAATGCCTGGTTTTTTAATATCTCTGGATTGCCACTAAAGTACACTTCACTCGCATCACTGGCTTTTGCCGATAACCTTCCGGTCACCAAAATTTTAGCTTCAGCACTGCCACTTGTATTTATCGTGACATCTTTGGCTTCAAACTGTGAAGCATCAAGATCTGATGCATCCTGAAGTACTATATTCACCCGTTGCCCTTTCCCTGACACAACCATTTCGCTGGCATCAGCTAGGTTAATGGACAGATCGTCACTTGAAGAAGCACCAGCTTCATAAACAACCTCACTTGCACTTCGAGCAGCAATAGAAGAAACACTTTTAGCTGTGATATTAACACGCAGTAAATGTGTTGTACAAAACGAGCCATCTGTTGCTATATAAAGCGTGTTCTTTCTCACTTCTGTTCTAATAAGCGCTAGAATATTACTCTCTGCTATCACCTCAACCGTTGCTTTCTGCCCATTCACTATATTGATATTAAAACTGCCATCTATATCGATTTTTTCAAACAAATCTATCGGACGTTGCTGCTTTACAACTTTCCCGTTTCCCTTATTACAATCATTTTCAACAATCACACCGGTATTAACCTGATTATTCACACCGATATTTATTTCAGAATTACCAGATGACATTCCAATCCCTGTCAAACTCGTCACAATTAACAACAAAGCAAAAAGAATAGCATATTTTCTCATACTAAAAGGCCTCGCTAAATGAGTCAGTCTATTGCGTGAAATGTTTTTTTAAGTCATTTTTAACCGCTCTGATCTGTTTATTGATGGAGACACCAGACTACTCTTGTTTATTAGCCTCTGCAAAATCATCCACAGAAGCACCGTGACCCTCCACCTCGACGATATCACCAGCACCAGGAATAGTAGTGCCAAGCATCTCCTCTATATCTTTAACGACCACTTTAAACTTCACAAAAGCATTACCTTCCTCATCCCAACCATAATCAACGAGATCGGCAAGATAGGTAGTAGCCATAACTTTCACTTTCACCGAATCCGAAGTCAACATATAATTTTCTACGGTGGTCTGACTTTCAAGAGTGAAACCGACAACAGTCTTGACAAGATTTTTATACCCATCAAGTTCCGCAGCCCGTAATGCCCGAATTGGACCAGCATTTGCGGGGGTAGATGTGGCAAATGCCACTCTTCTAAAGGTCTTGCCATTCAAATCAACAACGATGCCGTCAATATTCGTTATCTGATCCAGACTGATACTCGCTGTCGCCTGGGCAATATCTTTCTCGGCATCATAAACGACTTCATCGATTTTAATACCCTGGATATCTGCACTTGTTTTAGATTCAGTCTTTCCGACAAAACTGGCAGCGACCATATCAATAACTTCCTCTGTTGATCTGATTTTCAGACCATAAATAGATTCTACTATCGCTCGTTCAGCAAGAACTCTGGCTGCTCTAGTCGACATTATTTTCTTATTTCCTGCGTACGCAACGCCCGTTCCAACAAAAACTACCAATAACAAAAATACACACACTCTCTTTTTAACCAACATGACTGTCCGACTCCTTCAAGGTTCTATTTTGATTTGAGATAGAAACGTTCAAAATTCCTGTATTTTACCAGTCATCAGCGGAAAGTTGACGGCCAAATTTTTTAGGTTGCTTTTTCACAGGAGCAGCCTTCTGCTGAACAGGTTCCGGTGTTGCTTGAACTTGTTCAACCTGAGCAACTGCCTGTGATGCTGCCTGTTCGACAGCTACAGCCTGTTGCTGAGCCTGGACTTGAGCTGCCTGTGCCTGAGCCTGGGCTTGCGCTTGGGCCTGTTGAACCGCTAACGCTTCAGCCTGAGCCTGAGCCTGTGCTCGTGCTGCATTCTTGTTTGCCTCTTCTATTTGTGATTGCTGTAACTTCACAAAATAATCGTTAATTTTTTTTCTATTCGCATACGCCTTATGGGTAATCGGAATAGTCAGGTATATCTTGGAAAACAACTCCTCACTCAATTCTTTGCCATCACCAGCCAAAGCTGAATCGAATTTTTTTAATGCCGCCTGGGTTGCACTGTCAAGTTTGTTGTTAATCTCCAGGTCATATCCATGAAGTGTTAACCATTGCTGCACTGCGCCAATACGATCTTCCTGGGCCATCCTGTAATAAGTATCGGAAATCGAATCAAGAACAACCTTATCGGGACGGCTGTCATCCCCCAATAACCTCCAGTAAGGGAGTGTGAGATATTTACCTATCATTTGAATCATACTTACCTGAACCAGCATCCTCACTGCTTCATGTCGACCCTGTACCTTTTTGATTGTTCCTTTTAAGCCAAAAGTCGGTCCGAAAAGAGTAATTCCAAGTTCTCGTTCCTGTAATCCTTTGTACACTTCCATACTGTTCGTCGTTGTCATCCGGGCAATACCAGCCAGGGTTTCAAAATCTTTCAGATTAAAATCAAGTGTAATACGAGCCTTTCCACGCTTTCCGGTATCACCAAAGCTTGCGCCTACAGTCTGTGAAGGTAACCAGTCAGGCATTCCTGTCAGGTCAGCTTCAGCATCGGCATTCATTCCTTTACCTCTGGTTTCAAGCCCGCGATCAAATTCTGTAATTCCACCGGTGATAACGACATCTGGGATCGCCTTATTATCAAAATTACTATATCCGGAAACCATCTGGTTTTGAATATACGCTGGATCATACTCGATAAAAACAACATTCCCCCCAATCGTATTCAGAGTACTTTTCATTATTTCTGTAATATTTCTCTGAATCTCACCACCAGTCGTCACTGCAGTCCCAGTTTCATCAGTTATATCCTGACTTTGAACCTTCATAACACCAGTGTCATAAATTTCTGACATCAGCCCAAGATCCAGTAAAGACCCCGAATAAGATGTGATTTTCTGTACAGGGGCACTCTTTTCCAGCTTTACGTCGACATTATGAGGGTTCGCTCCACCACAGGATGTCAAAAATAAGCCTGTCAGGGACAACAACAACAACAGATTCATAATACGCCGATTCTTTTTCAAGTACATCAACCGGGAACATACACTCGCGGGCTTGTTGGGTATCATATCTAGTATCCAGTTAAAATATAATAACGAGAAATACAATATACTGTTTTTAGTCAGCAATATTGGTCTTCGGTCCTTTACTCTGATCGATGATATAAATATCACCTCTTACTTTACTACCAGCACCCAGGACAACACTGTTCATATTTGCATTACCGGAATTTTGCCCGGTCTTATCCTTGTCGCCTTTGAGCATTGCCGCCTTACTTTTGGCATTTAATACGATAAACTTAATATTTTTGTCTGCCTTTCCCATATCATCATATTTCGAGATACCATCGTCTGTAAATTTGGATATGCCATCGTCCAGATCACCACAAACAGCAGGACTTGCAAGAAGCACCAGGAACAAAAGTGATACCAGAGCGGTAAATAATATTGTTTTCATACCATCCTCTCATTTCGGAAAACTACAAATGCTATGGGAATACAATAAACCTTCTTTGTTACTGCAGAAAACCTCTTACCATATAACCGGTAATTCAACAATTATCTAGGAAGAGGTTTTCAGAATTATTTGATCACTACTCAACCTGTACGGAACCCATAGAAGCCTCATTGCCTTTACCGATTGCGATATTGGCTGATTTATCAACTGTGGAATCATTTATAATAACTCCGGTCTTACCAACAGTTCCGCCTTTGATGTTAACGGAACCCATATTGGCGACATTGCCTTTACCAATAGCAATATTGGCAGACTTTGACACTTTGGACTTATTCAGAACCTTGCCATCAATCTTGGCATTTTTCATATTGATGGAACCCATATTCGCAGTATTGCCTTTACCGATTGCGATATTGGCTGATTTATCTACTGTGGAGTTGTTTGTTACAACACCAGTTTTGCCGATGGATCCGCCAGTCATATTAATAGAACCCATGTTGGCTTTATTGTTCTTACCAATGGCGATATTGGCTGATTTTGACACTTTGGAGGTATTGGACAGCTTGCCATCGACTTTGGCATTTTTCATATTGATAGAGCCCATGTTTGCGGTATTACCTTTACCTATGGCAATATTGGCAGATTTATCAACTGTGGATTTATTTGTGACAACACCGGTTTTGCCTATGGAACCACCAGTCATATTCACAGAGCCCATATTGGCCTTGTTATTTTTACCAATGGCGATGTTGGCTGATTTTGACACTTTAGAGTTGTTGGACAGCTTGCCATCAACTTTAGCATTCTTCATATTGATGGAGCCCATGTTCGCGGTATTACCTTTGCCGATAGCAATATTGGCAGACTTATCAACTGTAGAGTTATTTGTCACAACACCGGTTTTTCCGATGGAACCACCGCTCATATTTACAGAGCCCATATTGGCTTTGTTGTTTTTACCAATGGCGATGTTCGCTGATTTTGATACTTTAGAGGTATTGGACAACTTGCCATCAATTTTGGCGTTCTTCAAATTGATAGAACCCATATTCGCAGTGTTCC
>CAMZKN010000007.1 GCA_947311315.1 uncultured Desulfobulbaceae bacterium
ACAACAAAACACAAAAACAACTCACTTCAATAAAAGCTATGTATGGCCTTCCACTGGTTAAAGATTTTCGTAAGATGCTATGCGACGGTTAGAATGGACTTTACCAACACTTTTGGAGAAGTTACTAATAATTAACAGTAACATAAAAGTTTCCAGCTTTTTAACTTGTCTGATGAGTGGATGTCTGCTAAGTAGATAGCTACTCAGTAGATGATTTTGCCATGTTATTAAACTGCCCTCCAAGGAGTTGAATGAAACCCATAAAAAAGATACGGCTGTCGGAAAGTGTCATCGCTGTCATTAAAGAAATGATTGTCGATGAAAAATTCCAGCCTGACGACAAATTTTATTCAGAAAACGAACTGACTAAAAAGCTGCAGGTGAGCAGATCTTCGATTCGTGAAGCTCTGCGAATGCTTGAAGTCACCGGTCAAGTCAGTGTTAAACAAGGCAAAGGAATATTTATTCTTGACGCCAGCGGTGAACAGTTCAAAGCCTTTGCCACCTGGCTTAAAAATAATGAGCAATCGATTAATGATAACTTTGAGGTACGCCTGATAATTGAACCAAAGGCAGCAGGCCGGGCAGCAGAACAGTCAGAGACTGATGATATTACGAAGATGGAGGAAGTGTGCTCTTTGTTTGCTGAGTTTGCCGCAAAAAATAATACCGAAGAAGTTATTCAGTGCGATCGCAGGTTTCACCGCATTCTGGCAGGTGCGACGAAAAACGTTACCCTCCACGTGCTTATGAAATCAATGACAACGGAACTACCAAATGGATGGATTTCAAGCCTTTACACCCCTGGACGTATTGAAAAAACTGTCCATGAACACAATGACATTCTTGAGACGATAAAAAAAGGGGACAAGACCGGGGCTGAAAATGCAATGACACGACACCTTCTTAATGCACTGCATGATGTCAACAAACAGATAGAAAAAAACTAATTCTATAAAGGGGATAAACGTGTCGGTAAAAATTACCACTCTTATCGAAAACAGCGCCGGAGAACATCACGGTCTGAACAGTGAACATGGGCTTTCGTTCTTTATTGAAAAAGATGGCACAAAGATTCTCTTTGATACCGGACAAACAGGTCTCTTTATCAAAAATGCAGAACAACTCAGGGTAGATCTAACATCTCTTAACCATGTCGTTTTGAGTCACGGCCACTATGATCATTCTGGGGGAATGAGGCCTCTGGCACAACTAACAACCAGCTTTAACCTTGTAATGGGCCAGGGTTTTTTTGATGAAAAATATGGGTTTAAAAACAATTCCCATGAGTATCTAGGCAATAATTTTGACGAAAACTTTTTAACCGAAAAAGAAATTACCTTCCAATACACCAGCACCCCAAGCACCGAACTCGCCCCTAGTGTATTTGTTATAACCTCCTTCCCGCGTGTCCATGAAGATGAAAAGATAAATCCACGTTTTAAAATCCTCAAAGACGGTGCCTTTTCAGAAGACTCTTTTGCAGACGAAGTACTCCTCGCCATTGATACACCCAAAGGGCTTATTGTACTCCTTGGCTGTTCCCATCCCGGTATGAAAAACATGCTCGATTTTACAGCAGAACATCTCAAACGCCCTCTTTACGCTGTATTAGGGGGTACACACCTTGTTGAAGCCAATGAAGAAAGCCTGGCTAAATCGATGGACTATTTACACAACGACGATCTGAAAATCATAGGTGTCTCACATTGCACAGGTGATGCGGCCACAAATCAACTATCAGCCTCAAATAACCGCTATTTTCACAACCATACGGGAAGCTCTCTACTTGTAGCATAAAACAATTCACAACGTCTCGTTCTGGTGCAGATAAGAAATCTGGACAAGAGCCAGGCATATACACAAATCACAGGAGGTTCAAAGATGAGTATCTTCAGCAGAAAACGCGGTACCTTATTTGTTGCACTTGCCACTGCGGCACTCATGCTTATTCCCGCTGTCAGCGCTTTTGCCGGCAAAGATGGAAAAATTATCTGGAAATCATCCGGGCACGGACCCGCATCTGATCCCTCTCAGATTTACCATGACAAGCTATGTCACGCGATTACCGAGGCGACCGGTGGACGCTTAACAGTCAAGCCTTTTGTGGGTGGCTCTATTGTACCGGCATACAAAGAGGTGGATGCCATTGATGCGGGTGTTTTACAGATGGGTTATTCCACCCCTATGTACAACCTCGACAAATGGCCTGCAGCAGGCCTCATCAGCTCCCGGCCTGGCGGACTGCCGGGCGAAGCACTGAGAACCTGGTTTGATTTTGGTGGCGGCGCTGAACTATTGAACAAAATGATGGGCGACTACAATGTTATGACTTTCCCCGGAGCCCTTTCTCCTTTACCGGAAGAAGTTTTCTTTCATTCAAAGGTCAAACTTGAAACCCTCGACGACCTCAAAGGCTTGAAAGCACGGTGCATGGGCGACGGTGGTGAAATCCTGAAACGAATGGGTGCTGCAACTGTTATTATTCCTGGTGGTCAACTCTATGAAGCCATGCAGAGAGGTACAATCGATGCATTTGAATATTCGACACTTGCCTCCAACTGGAATATGCATTTTAACGAAGTTGCGCCCTATGTCTACCTGTCACCTACACGCGCGCCTTCCGATCCACAGGTTATTTTTGTTAATAAAGACGCGTGGAACAAACTACCGGCTGACCTTCAGGCAACCGTTAAAGCTGTAATTTCTCAGTATACCCAGGCCCAGCACGAATACCTGGTCAACGAGTCCCTTAAGGCTGTGGACAAATTTAAAGCAGCAGGCAATAAAGTGTACAAAGTACCAAAGGAAATCGAAGACGCCCTGACTGCCGAAGCTGAAAAATTCTATGCCGAAAAGTCAAAATCTGAAGACCCGATTTTCGCCGAGATCTATAACTCGATGACAGAGTTTGGCAAAGCCTATAACGCTATAAAATAAAAAGTATCTCGCAGTCCACCAGGAGAAAAGCATGTCCAGTATAAGAAAACTACTCAAGTTTATCGATTGGCTCAGTGAAAAGTCCGGGGCAATAGGCAAATGGTTTGCTTTACTCCTGGTTCTCTTCGGATCATACGAGGCAATTGCCAGGCATTTTTTTAACGCACCGACGACATGGGCTTACGACTCCATGTGCATGGCAGGTGGAGCCATTTATATGCTTGGCGCGTCTTACAATTATCTCCACGACTCACACACCAGGGTAGATCTGTTCTATACGCTGGTTTCGCCTCGTAAACAGGCCTTAATCGATGTGATCGGAGCGTTATTCCTCTTCTTTCCATTAATGATCATCATGTTCAAGCTAGCTGTCACATGGGCGGCCAAGGCATGGAAGATTCATGAAGTAATGTTCAACAGTTTCTGGTATCCACCGGCTGCACCCTACCGTACCGTTTTTGCAATTGGCCTGTTTCTCCTGATTTTGCAGGGGGTAGCGAGATTTATTCGAGACATCCACTTTGTCATAAGAGGTGAGAAAATTGATTGATTTAAGCGCTGAAATCGTTGCCTTTCTTATGCTGGGTGGAGTTTTTACTCTTGTTCTCACCGGGTTTCCCATTGCCTTTGTTATTGGCAGCGTGGCCTTTATTGTCGGTATTCTCGTATTTGGCCCAACAACAACCTACCACATCCTCTACAGCAGATTCTATGACCTGACCCTGAACTATCCCTATCTTGCAGTACCACTCTTTACTTTCATGGGCGTTATTCTGCAACACTCCGGCATAACAAAGGATCTCTATGAAAGCCTCTATGAATCCCTGGGGCGGTTGCGCGGTGGCCTTGCCATTGTCACCGTTATCTTCGGAACAATCCTTGCCACCTGCCTGGGTGTTATTGCGGCCTCTGTTACAATCCTCACCCTTATTGCCCTCGAGCCGATGTTAAGCCGTGGTTACAATAAATCCCTGGCAGCCGGTACCATAGTCGCTTCTGGAACACTGGGTATTCTCATCCCGCCAAGTATAATGCTGGTTGTTTACGGCCCCCAGGCAGGAATTTCCATTGGCCAGATGTTCATGGGCGCCGTTTTTCCAGGACTTATGCTCGCATTTGCTTATGTCTCCTATGTGGGAATCCGTTGTTATATCACCCCGGAAATGGGACCCGCCATTCCTGCCGACCAGATAGCACCCTTTTCAATGAAGAAGCTCTGGCGACTTTTAAAGTCACTGGTACCACCTATCATGCTGATTTTGGCCGTACTCGGCACAATTTTCTCAGGCATTGCGCCACCGACAGAAGCCGCTGCCATAGGCTGTCTGGCCTCTATCCTGCTCGCAGTTGCCTATGGGAAATTCAGCTTTGATCTGCTCAAACATGCTTCGCTTGAAACCCTGAGAGTCAGCGCCTTTGTGGTTATGATCGCAGCTCTCTGCTATGCTTTTGTCGGCGTTTTCATGAGTGCCGGTTCAGGCGAGGTGGTTTCAGAGCTCATCCTTGCTGTACCGGGTGGGAAATGGGCATCTTTTGCCATGATCATGCTTATTGTTTTCCTGCTGGGACTCTTTATTGAGTGGATCGGTATCGTTTTCATCATCGTACCAATTTTTTCACCAATTCTGGCACAACTCGGCTTCAACCCACTCTGGGCAGGAATGATGATCTGTATTAATCTACAGATGGCTTTTCAAACCCCACCGATGGCCATGTCGATTTTTGTATTAAAAGGTTCGGCACCACCAGAACTCGGTCTCACCATGTCCGATATCATCAAAGGCGTTATCCCCTTTGTCCTTATCATTATGCTGGTGTTACTACTCTGTACTATTTTTCCTGGAATTATTACCTGGTTACCAGAAAAAATGATTGGCCCGGCCCATTAGCCACTTTTGAGATTTGAGACTTCTGAATTACTGTCCTCCAATGGAATGAAAAAATGAGTCACGTATCAAAAAGACACAAACATGCTACTGAAATATTTCTGGCGGGTCTGCAGGCTGTCGCCCCCGGTGCGGCGATCCGACGTTTTTGCCAACTCGATGGTAATATTTTTACAGTTGATAACCATCAATACGATCTCGATTTTTTTCAGAAAATTATTGTTTTAGGGGCAGGAAAGGCAGGAGCCTCAATGGCTGAAGCTATTGAAAACATATTTACCAATCGAATTTCAACCGGTATCATCACCGTCAAATATGATCATGTTTCAGAACTGCAGAAAGTGAACATCCAGGAAGCAGGTCATCCTGTTCCTGACAAAAATGGCTTAAAAGGTGCCGAGGCTATTTACCAGCTCGCCTCCAGTGCCGACGAAAAAACTCTTGTTCTCTGCCTGATATCAGGAGGTGGCTCAGCCCTTATGCCATTGCCCGTCAAAGGAATTACTCTGGAAGACAAACAAAAAACCACCCAGGTTCTGCTTGAATGCGGAGCCACAATCCATGAAATCAACACGGTTCGAAAACACCTCTCAGCCATCAAAGGCGGAGGACTTGCCAGAGCCATCTATCCCGCCACCCTGATTTCACTCATTCTCTCCGATGTCGTTGGCGATGACCTCGACAGTATAGCATCGGGCCCCTGCGTGCCTGATCCTACAACTTTTGCTGATTGCAAGTCAATACTTTCAAGATACTCGATAGAAAAAGACATTCCGGAAAATGTTGTACATCACATTGAATCCGGCATTAATGGTAGCGTGTTGGAAACGGCTAAAATAGGGCAGGATATTTTCAGAAAAACCCAAAACGTCATCATTGGTCGCAATTTTGATGCACTTCTCCACTCCAAAGAAAAAGCGGAAGAACTGGGATACAATACCATTCTACTTTCTTCAATGCTGGAAGGTATAACACGTGATGTTGCCGCAAATCACATTGCAATCGCCAGGGAAATTCAACTCCATGGATATCCGCTGGAAAAACCGGCCTGTATTCTCTCCGGGGGTGAAACAACTGTTCATATCAAGGGCACAGGAAAAGGTGGCAGAAATCAGGAGTTTGTTCTGGCAGCGGCAATAAAAGCATCGGATCTGAACAATATTGTCGTATTAAGCGCTGGAACCGACGGCACAGACGGCCCCACCGATGCTGCAGGAGCGTTCTGCGATGAAACAACTGTAGACAGGGCTCATGCACTCGGCCTCGACCCACAGGAATACCTCGACAACAACGATTCCTATCATTTCTTTGCAAAACTGTCCGACCTCTATAAAACCGGCCCAACCAATACCAATGTGATGGATCTGCGTATTATTCTCACGAGTTAACGTACTACACTTATCCCAATTTTATTACCTGTCACCCCGTCCCATTCTACACCTTCTTTGCGGTTATTTTTGTTATTCTATTGTCATTTAAAACTGAATTTGCAATAATACTACAACAATTCTAACGCCCCACAAAGGGATATAAATGCCTTATTGCTGCTATGCACCCGTTAACTTAAACATGGCATTTATTTTCTTGTTTTTTATTACAGGTTCTATGTAGTAAGGCACTGATTGTAATGTGGTTGGATAAACTGAGGACAAGGGACATTTATGACCTGGTTAGCTCCTGCGGTAATTGCTACAATGGCAGACACTGCTATTATGGCGTTCATCTATTATTATTTATATTTACAGGATCGCAGGAAATATCTGGGTATATGGGCCATAGGCTGGTCTCTATATTTTGTCAGATTCATCTTTATGCTCGGGATAGTGACTGCCCGCGAGAATTCATTTTTACTCATCGGAAACCAGGTATGCAGCCTCATAAGTGGCTTTTTTCTTCTTTGGGGAACCCATGAGTTTATCGATAAAAAATTTCCAGCCATCTGGCTCTACACCACACTCATTGGTATAAGCTGGATTATCTTCAGTATTTTTTTCTAACTAACCTTCCTGTTAACAACGCTTCCGACATTCATATTTCTTGCACTTATATATATCTGGACAGGAGTACTGTTTCTACAATCAAATTCAACCGAAACGACAGAAAGATCAATCACCGGTTTCGCTTTTATTATCTGGGGTCTGCATAAGGCGGATTACCCCTTTTTAAGACCTCTTCTCTGGTTTGCCCCATGGGGATACCTGCTTGGGGCAATACTTGAAATTATCGTTGCCCTGGGTTTATTGCTGATCTATTTCAAAAAGACCAGGAATAAATTATCAAAGAGTGAAGAAAGGTATCGTTTTCTCTCTGATGCTTCAATGGAGGCGATATTTTTCACCAAGGACGGCATAGGTCTAGAAGCCAACCGGGCAGCCGCTGATATGTTTGGCTACAACACTCCAGAGGAGTTTATCGGCAGATTTGGTACGGAAATCATTGCGCCACAATGCCACGAAATTGTTAAAGAACATATGTTGAGCAATTTAACTGATCCCTATGACGCCATTGGCATGAAAAGAAATGGCACATTTTTTCCCATTAAAATTCAATCAAAGACCATATCATATAAAGATAAGGGGTTAGTTCGTGCGACATCTATTATGGATATTAGTGATCTCAAACGAAAAGAACAGGAACTTCATGAATCTGAAGAAAAATTCCGAACTCTTTACGACCTCTCCCCTCAAGCCATTGCTCTGACAAACATTCGCACTGGTCTACTTGTTAATGTCAATAAGAAGTTCTGTACGCTGACTGGCTACAGCAAAAAAGAACTCACTGCAACTTCCGTCACTGAACTAAACTTTTACTCAGAAATCGACAGAAAAAAATTCCTGCGACAACTGGAAAAAACCGGCGAAATCCAAGGGTTGGAGATGGATTTTCGGGCAAAAGACGGTTCAACAATTAATGCACTCATGTTCGCGAAGATAGTTAAAATTGCTGGTGAACCTTCAATTTTAACTATCTTCACCGACTTAACCTTTTTCAAAAAACTAGAATCAAGACTTCAGCAAAGCCAGAAAATGGAAACTATTGGAACGCTTGCAGGTGGTATTGCACACGATTTTAACAATATTCTTTCTCCCATTGTAGGCCATACAGAGTTATTGTTGGCGGATCATACTACAAAAACTTCTTTTCGAACCAGCCTCAAACAGATTTTAGCAGGGGCAACAAGAGCCAGTGAACTAGTCAAACAGATCCTGGCATTCTCCAGCCATACAGACAGCAAATTGGAGCCGATACAATTAGAACCGATCATCAATGAGGCATTAAAACTTATTCGCTCAACGATTCCGACAACCATTGAAATTCGCCAGGATATTCAGACTGGATGTAAAGCAGTGAAGGCTGATCCAACCCAGATACATCAAATCATAATGAACCTGGCGACCAATGCATCCCATGCCATGGAAAATGCCGGTGGGGAAATACGAGTGTGTTTCAAAGAGATCCAACCGGGACACATGATGTACTTGATCCTGATATGAAGCCAGGTCCCTATGTCTGTTTATCTATAGCTGACACAGGTGCGGGGATGGAAAGCGGATTAACCGGGAAGATCTTTGAACCTTTTTTTACCACCAAGCCAAAAGGTAAGGGTACCGGAATGGGACTGTCAGTTGTATACGGCATTGTAAAAAAAATGGGCGGTAGTATTCAGGTGTACAGTGAACCTGGAAAAGGATCTGACTTCAAACTCTATTTCCCCACGGAAGAGAACTCTTCTCAGGAAAAGAAAAATCAGACTAAGGAAGAAATCCCTGGTGGAACAGAACGAATTTTGCTTGTCGATGATGAAAAACCTATCATCACAGTGGAAAAGGAGATGCTCGAACTTTTAGGCTATCATGTCACCTCGCGGCTTAACAGTGCAGAGGCCCTGCAATCCTTTTCGGAATGCCCTGATAGTTTTGACCTGATCATCACTGATATGACCATGCCGATAATGTCCGGCGATACATTAGCTGTTGAGTTGAATAAAATCCGCCCCGACATCCCAATAATTCTTTGTACGGGCTTCAGTGAAACCATGACCGAAGAAAAAGCGGCCTCTCTTGGAATTACCGGTTTTCTCTTAAAACCGGTTCTTATGAAAGACTTTGCACAAAAGATCCGCGACGTATTGGACCAAGGATTACGTCAGTAGCAGCCAGGTTATTCCCGGCTTTTTTCCAGCGCCCTCCGGATCACACCAACTGAATTATTATAGTATGTTTTTTGAGAGCAACGAGGTTTACGTTTACCTGACTTAACACTCGACAAGGGGTGTACTCAGTTTGGTGGTTGGAACTTCAAATCAGATTTTTACGAGGTTATCATCAATGGTTGACTCCATCAAGACCACATATCCATTTAAGCAGGGTAAATTAATGCTAACCGCCAACTCTTTCAATTGGCACAGGAATTTTTCGTCATTTTTAAGTGATCTAAAACTGCTCGTACGTCAAAGCTGAGCTTGCGCATTTTTTGAGTG
>CAMZKN010000008.1 GCA_947311315.1 uncultured Desulfobulbaceae bacterium
CATAGATTTACTGACTGATAGAGAACTGGAGGTATTCAGGTTGATCGGTTCCGGGCTTTCCACCAGGGAAATTGCCGACCGACTGAAGCTTGGTATTAAGACCATCGGGACCTATCGCGACCGCGTCAAGCAGAAACTTCTCTTAAAAAGCGGTGCCGAGCTTACCCGCCGGGCTGTGCTCTGGACTGAAAGAGAAGATTGTGGATCCGTTAAACCCTAAGACAAGCTCCTGGGATCAATTCGAAAATACGGAAAAGGTTGATGGAAATGCATTGACATCCGTGATTTCTAAAGGTAGCATTTGAAAATGATGGACAAGAAACGACTGCTTGCGGATAAAATCGAAATATTGCTGGGGTTGTTCCCCGTTGTAGCGGTGATTGGTTCCAGACAATGTGGAAAGTCAACGCTGGTTAATGCAGTGGCACCAGATTGGAAATATTACGATTTGGAACGTCCGGACGACTATCAGCTTATTACCAGTGATCCCATGGGTTTTTTTAGTCGGCAACGTGAGAAGACCATCATCGATGAGGCACAACAGTTTCCAGACCTTTTTCGAATCCTTCGTAGTGTTATTGACCAGGATCGTAAAGCGTGTGGACGATTTTTATTAACAGGATCAAGCTCTCCTGATATCGTTAAAGGATTATCGGAAAGTTTGGCAGGTAGAATTGCAACTGTTGAGCTCTGGCCTTTTAAAATGGTTGAATTATACGATAGACCGTTGCCTTCTATTTATAATCTTCTTACCGACAGTCGGACTACTGTAGATCAGCTCTGCGATCTTAGTACTGATCTTTCCATCACTGAGGTTTGTGAACACTGGTTGTTTGGTGGATATCCGGAACCTCGAATAAAATCCCGGTTAGTACCGGATTTTCACGGACTCTGGATGGATGAATATTTTGGGGATTATATTCGCCGGGATATTCAGCGTCTTTTTCCAAGACTGAACACCAACAATTTTCGATTATTTATTCAGAGTTTGTCTTATTACTCCGGTGGAATGATAAATCATTCTGCAATCGCACGGGCTCTGGAGGTTAGTTCTGTTACCGCAAAAGAATATCTGGAAATTTTGCATAATACATTTATCTGGCGTAATCTCAGGAGTTTTGAGAAAAATAGCCTGAAGAAGGTTCAGAAAATGGCCAAAGGTTTTTTTCGAGACTCAGGCATTCTTCACCATCTGTTGAAATTGGATGATATTGATCGGCTCCTGGTTCATCCTATGGCTGGTGTTTCATTTGAATCGTTTATAATTGAAGAGATAATCAGAGGTTTGCAATGTACCCTGGCCGCAGGAATTGATTGCAATTTTTATCGTACGAAGGACAAATCTGAAATTGATTTGATTATTGATGGCTCTTTTGGAATTATTCCTGTTGAAGTAAAGTCAGGTACAAAACTTAAGCAGCGTATGTTAGGGCCATTAAAGACTTTTTTGAAAGAAACAGATGCGAGGTTTGGTATTTTGGTTAACAATTCTGAAAAGATCGAAATGCTGACAGATAACATTGTCCAGATTCCTGCTGCGTATTTATGAAATGGAATAAGACTTTTTTCGCAACTTTTTTTTGTGGTTTTTCGCTTCTTTTGTGTAGGCAAATTCCCCACGTGTCTAGTGCTAAAAACCCTACACAACAAAAGGCGTTGACCTGATTTAATTATTCGCCGGACCTTCCTATACTAACCATCAATTACAGAGAATCTATTCTTTTGCGAAAATGATGGGTTCTGCTGTGTCTCTTGGGATGGCTCGAATGCTCCTGAATGTGTTTCCGTTGAAGTCAACCTCCACCCCGGCATGGGCCTCTCCTCTGATCAGGGAGAGGCCGTTCTTATTGCCGGGGGGGCTTCATTGACTCCGGAAAGCAGTTTTCCTTTGTCTGCAACACTTTAACTCAACTTTGACCTGGGCACGTTTTCGCAGGAAGGACTTGGGCGAATTGCAGGGGCTGAGTTGAAACACCAAAATGCGGTTGATTATCGTAGCTATACTGTTGAATTGGATAACCGTGTCTGTGTGATAGGAGATGATGCAGAACAACTTAACAAGTGGCTGGATCAGTATGGTGGGATACTTGTGGCGACCCCTCTGTTACTCAAAGGATCTGCTCCAGACATACCAACAGTAGCTGAACTGAATATAGATGGTGATGATTCGACCTGTTGTTTGGCATATCAGGTTCGATCTCCAATTGATTTTGAGCGATGTAATTATTGTGGAGAATGTGGCCCTGCCTGTCCCGAACAGTGTATTTCGGAAAATCTGTTTTTGTCTTTTGATGAATGTACTCTTTGTAAAGAGTGTGAAAAAGTCTGCCATGCAGGGGCAATCGATCTACACAGTGTGGTGAATGAAGTGCTGGAAGTTCCGGCTGTAATAGTTCTGGGTAATCCTGATATGGATTTATCAGAGAAGATTAAAGGAATCTTTTATGAAAAGGATCTACCAGAATACTTTGCCACCCTTTTTCCCTGTCGCATTGATGAAGTAGTTACCTGTGATAACAGTATCTGTCAGTATAGTGGTCGACTTGGCACCGGTTGTGGATTGTGCCTGTCGAGCTGCAGCTACGGCGCAATTTCCCAGGACAGCAAGGGCGTAAACGTCAACTCTATACTCTGTGAGGAGTGTGGTGAATGCGTCGCAGTATGCCCCACTGGGGCTCTGCAGAATGCACGCTTTACAGACAGTTCATTTGTTGACTATTTTCAGGATATTTCCATTCCAAAAGATTCAACTGTTGTTATCGCTGATGAAAATACGTTGCAGAAATTGTGGTGGCAGCAACAGGGTAACCGCTACGAAAATGTTTTCTTCCTGCAATTTGACACCAGTCGAAGCCTGTCATTGTTTCACTTTTTATTCCTTATCAATCATGGAGCAGGACGGATTCTGGTACTGGAGGAAAAAAAGGTCGATATTCCGGAAAAAACAGCTGAGGTTCAGAAACAGAGTGACTTGGCCAACGCTTTACTCACCTCTCTCTTTGAGAGCAGTGATGTCGTGCAAAGGGTTGCTCTTGAAGATTTTACACAAATAATGGCGGATGAAACTGCAACTCGTTTTGGCGTCCAGGACTTGGATTATACTTTTGTTAATCGCAGGCAGTCTCTTGCGTATTCTCTTGAAAAACTAGTGGAAAA
>CAMZKN010000009.1 GCA_947311315.1 uncultured Desulfobulbaceae bacterium
ATACAACAAAACACAAAAACAACTCACTTCAATAAAAGCTATGTATGGCCTTCCACTGGTTAAAGATTTTCGTAAGATGCTATGCGACGGTTAGAATGGACTTTACCAACACTTTTGGAGAAGTTACTCACGGAGTTCATAACTCTATGTTTTATTACCTCTAAGCTGTAACTGCTCACATCGCATTTTGCAAGGGAGAGAAAACCTGAAGAACCTGTTCAATCTGTCGTGCACGTTCTTCTGCATCCCACCCCAGTTCCTCACCCATAATATCAACAATAACCGACAAAGTTTTTATTTCCGGACATTCAGCTGAACCAAGATTCGACCTTCTAAAAACAACATCGGACAGATTGTAAACCATCTCTTCACGAAGAAAATAGTGCAACTCTGCAAAAAGTAAGGGATGCTCTTCACTTATCCACAGTAATCCATCATTTTCTACGCTGCCACTCTCAACAAGATGAGAAAAAACTTCGCGCCAATGGGTGCCATATCCCCTTTGTAAATAGTCTCTTATCTTTGCATACTCAGAACCGAGCCTGTTGACAGTCGGGCCAAAGTCAACATTCCGTGGAGACACAGTACGGTACACCCCGGACTTGCCCGGCACTGGGGAAAAAAACCCCTCCAGCATTTGGATCACTCTGCCGGCAATATCAGGAGCAGTAGTGTACTTGACACCTTTTATGGACAGCATCCCCCGGGGGCCACCCTCCAAACCATGATCAATCACCTTCGAAGATTTGTCCAACTGAACAGAATCAGCATTTTCCCCGTCTGCCGACTTCATCGGCAACAGTCCTCCATGGAAAAATGTTACATCTTCCATGGTGAGGGCTGCAGCAGGATACATTGTATTGATATCAGTGAGTATCTTCTCAATTTCCTCTGTGGTTAAAGAAAAAGAATCAGCCGAGCCATGATACGGATCACATGTAGTACCGATCATAGTGTATTTTTTCTGCCAGGGAACAAAAAAGAACAGCCGTTTTCCCCTTTTGATAAGGGCATCACTGTCAATAAAGTCATCGTGCCCTTCCAGGCCTACAGCATAATTCTTAACCAATTGTTTTTTTACAATAATGTTGGCTGACACGGCCCAACGCTGACCATTCAAGGCATGACTGTCTCCAGCAAGTGTCCCAAGCCAGGGGCCAGCTGCATTCACCACAGACCGACACATAACATTCCTTTCTTCACCCGTGCGTAGATCCCGGATAACAACACCTGAAACACTGCCATTTTCGGTTTGCAAACGGAGGACTTCAGTATAATTTGCCACTGCAGCACCGTATCTGGCAGCCTCCTTCACATATTCCAGAACCAGTCTTTCCGAATCGCTGGCAATGGCATCGTGCCAGACGGCTCCACCGGTGAGCCCCTCCTCTTTAACACCGGGCACAATCCATTTGCACTCATCAGCGGAAAGTGATGTGCCTGGCAAAAGTTGGTTTACTTTCTCCAGTCCTTTATTGCGATCAAAGGCTACAATATCGTATAGACCAAAGGCAAGACGCATCATTTCCCGCCCTTTAAAACCGTGACCGTATGTTGGCATCAGGCAGGCCAGAGGCTTTACCAGATGCGGGGCAAATTGCATCATCGACCTTCTCGACACTATTGACTCGCGCATACGCTTAAAATCCGCGTGCTGCAGATAACGGATACCACCGTGGATAATTTTCAGGCTGTTAGCCGAAGTAAAATGGCCAAAGTCTTCTTTTTCAAATAGAGCTACACTGTACCCGGCGCGAGCAGCTTCCAGAGCAAGAACTGCCCCATGAATACCACTACCAACAATAACGACATCATACTGCACACCTGATAATGCACTTATATTTCTAATCATTTCTATCTATCTTATCGTATTACCAAAATGCGCCCCAGCAGCCAGTTTTTGCAGGGTGCAGTGAAATTCTCACAAAACACCTTCAGCAATATCTTTACCAAACTGCACGGCTCTTAATATATCATCAGGATGATCCTGTACTGCCTTGCGTTTATCAACACCTTTAACCAGAAATTCTCCACCATACTCAACATCCATGGCATCGAAAATATATCGCGTCGTCAACAGACTGCAGTCAAATATTTTCGGTCCTCTGGTCGCGGCCGTGGAAAGAAGATATCCCTTTCGTCCTTCACCCGCACGAAACCTGTCTTTTAACAGGTATTTCCTCGCCCATCGTGCCTGAAATCTATCTCCAAAAGCCTTACATTGTGCCGACAGGCCATAAAAATAGACGGGACTGGCCAGCACAATTCGATCAGCATCATCCACCAGTTCGTACATCTGCACCATATCATCTTTAACAACACAGACACCAGTTTTGTCACAGCCACCACAACCCTGACAGGGCCTGATAGACAAGTCATTCAAGCGAACATATTCCACTTCACCAGCAAAACCTTCGGCAACTTTTCGTGCCAGGGTTTCACTATTTGCATTTTTTCGTGGACTTCCTAATACCACCAGCATTTTCACAATCAATCTCCTTTTTTGACCTGAACTCAACACCCGCAATTCCAAGACCTTACTTTTCTCAACTGTACCATTTTTGGCTCCTGTCTGTCAGCCACAATTTACAAGAATAGCCAGAAGATAACTGCCTCTTTTGTTATCCAGCTGTTATTGACACTTTCCAGATCCGACTTACTCTCTTAGACAGGCAAACAACGCTTTCCACCATTTTAACATCCAAAACAGAGGAAACATACTATGATATCATCAAAAAAACTCTCAACCCTCACTCTCGCTTCGCTTTTTTCCTTACTACTGCTGGCAGCACCAGTTCAATCGGCTGACACAACTGCTGCATCCGCTCTTGCAGGTCTCGCTCAACAGGCGAGCAGTCTTTCAGAAGGCTCGCTTGATATAAACAGTGCAACCCCGGAACTCCTTGCAGCGATACCGGGAATAGGCGAGCAAATAAGTGATGCTATCGTTCAATATCGCGAGGCAAATGGTGCTTTTAAAAATATTCAGGAACTACTCAACATAGGTAACTTCTCCAAAAGTGTTGGTAAAATAAAGCGTGCGTTCGAACCCCTGCCCTTGTATGATGGGAAGCATGAAAAGCACATTCGATCAACTCACCAAAAACATTCCCAAAGAAGACAAAGAAAA
>CAMZKN010000010.1 GCA_947311315.1 uncultured Desulfobulbaceae bacterium
TTGTAAAAATTGAGAAATAACTCTATTTTTAATAATTATGGGAAATAAAGCGCAGAAACAATTCGTCTCAGCCTTAAACTTTTTACTTAAAAAAGAAGGCCACGGATCACAGGCAAGATTAGCTAGAGCACTCAACATCGACAGCGGGTATCTAAATAATATCTTGAAAGGAAGAACACCTGGGTCTCAGGAGAAAAAAGAAAATATAGCAGAATACTTCGGGCTCCAATACGAATCCATGCTCTCATTAGGACGTCAGTTGCTATCCGACCAATACCCTGATGAAGAAACTTGGCAGTCACCCGACAACCAGGAAGCCCCCCCCTCTCTTATCACTATAGAAAATCCGAGAAACCGCGCTCTTTTTATCGAAGAACCACACGCTACATACCAATTTTCAACACGCGATAAAAATGATAAAAATATGATATTGCTCACCGAATGGATCAACCTGCAGGATGAACCTGGTGAGTACTGGACTCTTTTAAAAATGTTTCTCAGGCGGGAGGAACCGGAGTTTAAGGATTGGTTGGAAAAACGATTAAAAAAACGTGAGCAACCAAACGGAGATAATCAGAGTAGACTTCCGGACAATAAAAAGTGATTTGGTTACAATTAATTTGTACAGATTAGATACTCCCCCAAAATGCGTGGCATCAAAAACATCAAGAAAAATATTCTACCTATTAAATCAACACGATGACTAGCATTACAAAAATCAATAATAAATACCGTGTTCGGTACCGGCTTTATTTTCCTAATGATACGTTTAAGGATCGGTCACGCCAAATTGACAAAATGGGATTGGCAAGAGAGGTCAAAGCATCAGCCGATATTTTGGAAACCAAGACCAGGCTTCAAAATTATAAAGAAAAGGATATTGATAGATGGTGGCGAGAAAAGCTAATAAACAACAAAGATAAAGAGCTTCTCCAAATGTTTCCTGATGGGCGTAAAACTATTCGACAGGCCGCTGCGGAATACAGAAAAACCTGGGACGTTTCCACAATGGAATCCCAAGCAAGAGAAGGTCGCATATCACATATTCTTGAGTATTTAGGAGAGGATACTCCCATTAATAAACTACGCCATTCAGATGGAGAATATTTAAAAGAGTTTTTGCGGAGCCGTGGTTACAAAGCAGTAACAATCAATAAACATCTCCAAGATCTTAAAAGGATGTTTTCATTACAGGTCGCTGAAAGATCCATTGACTTTCACCCCTTTAGTGAAGTGAAAGGACTGAAAGTTCCCCAGCGAGAAAAAATTCAATATACAATTCCAACCGAAAAGGAAATCCAAACTATTCTTGAGAAAGCAGAGGAAAATGATCAGAAAAAACGTTCTCTCTTAAACGGAAATTTAACTCTATTCCTGCTTTTTTTCTTTGGCTGCGGATTAAGACTATCTGAAGCAATGGCAGCTCGAATTGAAAACATTGACTGGGAACAACGCGGCTTGCTACTCACTGAAACCAAAACAGACAAACCCAGGACTGTCGGCTTAGGTCAAAAGTTATACAATCGACTCTTACCTGTCAAAGGCCAAAAAGGATTTATTTTGCCACGTTTTCGACCTAGCTCAGTGAGCAACGCGATTATTAAACATTTTCGCAGATGTGGAATTAAAATGAGGCTTCATGACACCCGTCATACTTACGTAACGTTGCTTCAGGAAAAAAACGTGAGCCCTATTGATGCAATGGGGAGATCAGGTCATGCTGATATGCAAATGCTCAGTCATTACAGCCACCCGAAGCTTGGTATTATCCACGAAGACCTGTTTGAATTTATGCAAGATGACAAAAAGGAGTAAAACGAACAACTTTCAGACACATTGTCACTATATAGTGGCAATATGTTGACTTTAGGCTGATGGAAATTTGTTACGTATATTCAGGAATAACCTAAAGTTTTTGATTTGTCTCTCAGGTTGAGAGTAACCGCAATAAATGATGTATGCGCGTATGTGCAGCAATAAGCGGCCACCAGCATCTGGGTTTTCGGATTTACCCAATAACAACTCATTGCGTCATCCATATATATTTGTATATGTTCTTTGATTTGGAGAAGTCCCTGGCTGAGATTGAGATAAAAAAACTAAAAATTCCCAAAATACTCTGAAAAAAAAATTATAATTTTACGGTAGTTAATGCAAATTTACATTTACCATTATTTTACCACTTTCCGCGATAATTACCCCATAATTCCCCCTATAATTGATGAAAAACAGGGCAAATAATAAAAATAAAACCACCAAAAAACCAGACACAACCACTTGATTTAAAAGAATTTAACTGGTGGGCGAGGCGGGATTCGAACCCGCGACTTTTGGCTTCGGAGGCCAACACTCTATCCAGCTGAGCTACCCGCCCGTAAGAAAGGTCAGATCTACAAAGTTGAAGAACTGCCAACTGCTTTTAATCCAAATTCATCAAACAATCGAGAAGAAAATAGTATCGCCACAACCATACTTTCATTTTTTCCCGGCGATTTTTTCAAGGTACTCCATCCACTCAAGAGGCAGCATACTCTTTTTAAGAGTATTGCATGCTTTACAACTGGGGACAAGATTTTCCTTTGTTGACCGTCCACCCCGTGCCAGGGGAACAAGATGATCCATTGTGATTTTTTTGTAAGAGACATTTTTGCCACAATAATAGCACAAGCCGGAAGAGGTTTTCTGCTGCCACCAGCGGGTTTTTTTAAGCGCTCTTGCCTTGCTGCGCTCTGCTCGAATGACCGACTCTTCCGGTGCATCAAAATCTAAATAACCGCGCCCCATCAGGCAAGATCTCCGAGCAGCAACTGCCTCATTGCACCAACAAGATAGAGAGAACCACCAATCAGTATAAGATCCTCCGAATCGGCCATATTTTGTGCCCCGCTTAGTGCTTCTTCCATATCAGTTAAACATTCCACCTTCTCTTTATAAGCATCATCAAGAAAGGAAACAATATATTCAGGGGTAGCAGAACGTTCACCAATGGGCTGGGTAAAAATACAGGTATCGAGCAGCGGAACAATAGAACCGAGAGTGCCGCTAAGGTCTTTATCGGCCATGGAACCCCACACTCCAATCAAACTTTTATAGTGAAACTGGCTCGACAAAGTCTGTGACAAATTTCTGACACCTTCGTAATTATGTGCGCCATCAAGGAGATAACGAAGTTTTTTACCTGTAGCAAACTCTTTTTCAAAGTATTCCATTCTGCCTGGCCATGTAACAGCAGCAAGGCCATCCCTGATATTTTCACGGCTTATGACAAAATCCTGTTTTTCCAGCAACTGTAAAACAGCAATTGCCAGGGATTCGTTTTCCTGCTGAACCAGACTTGTCTGTCGGCAATGCAAGCCGGTTATTTCCCTACTACCAAGCCGACTCCCACAAGTCCAACTCCATGTTTTATTGCCATTTATTTTATAGTCAAAATCTTGACGATAGACATACAACGGTGCATTGTTTTCCTTTGCTACCCGCTCTACCACCGGAGCGACCTCTTTGTTTATTGCAGCGGATATAACAGGAACACCCTTCTTAATAATCCCCGCTTTTTCGCCACTAATTTCAGCAAGTGTGTTGCCAAGATACGCTTCATGATCGAGACTGACACTGGTAATAACCGATACAAGCGGTGTGACCACATTTGTAGCATCAAGCCTGCCGCCAAGCCCCGTTTCAAGGAGAAGAAGATCGATGTCCGATTTGGCAAACCAGAGAAAACCAAGGGCGGTTGTGAACTCAAAATAGGTGATTTGATCCTTACCGAGCACCTCACATATTTGTGTTCCCAGTTCAGCAAATTCCTTCTCACTGATATAGTTGTCACCTATACGAAACCGCTCCCTCACACTACTCAAATGCGGCGATGTATAGACGCCCACCCTGTAACCGGCACGACCCAGAATCTCTGAAAGAGCAGCACAGACAGAGCCTTTGCCATTCGTCCCGGCAATATGTACGCATGGCACACGGGTTTCAGGACGCCCCACTTTAGCGAGAAACGACTGCATTGCTTCCAGTCCCAGCTTAATTTTATGCATCTGTAAGGCATCTAAGTGTGCTAATACTTCTTTATATGTCATAGAGTTTTCTTAAATAATTTAATTTGATCCTTTATAAAACCGTCAGTTTTGCATAATCAAGGTGCAGGGTTTTCAACCCATGTCGATCAAAATGAATATCGAGAGATCTCGCTTTCGATACTGTCTTTACAGTTCCCACGCCAAAAAATGGATGTTTCACCTTAGTACCCACAGAAAAATCCGCCATATCCAGCTTTTTCTTTCTCTTTTTTCGTGGAGGCGTTGAAAGAGTATTTGAACTATACGATACTGCCTCAGTAAAGCTCCTTGCCGGAGCTTCATCTATCCTCTGCAAAAGACCCGAACGTAGTTCAACCAGAAATGGTGACATACCAACCCGCTTAAACTGCCTGTCCGACGTCATCATCTGCCGTGGATACGTAAAAAAGAGATGCTTTTTGGCCCGTGTTGCAGCCACATACAAAAGCCGCCTTTCCTCTTCCCACTGTTCCCCAAACAGAGCAGATGCATGTGGAAAACGGCCATCCGCCACACCTATAACGAAAACAGCTTCAAACTCCAACCCCTTGGAAGAATGAACCGTGGATAAAATCAACCGTTCGATACCTTCATCGTCATCAACACCGTCTTCTGGAGGATCGAGAGTCGTGTCGTCAATAAAGGACTGCAGATCATCATATCCTTCCATAATGCTCTGCAGTTGATCCAGATCTTTTTGTCGTTTGGGAAAATCATCACTGTAAATTCGCTCAAAAACGGGAAGATAATAGGCAAAAGCGATTCCGTACAATGCGGCAGGTTTCTGGTTGCCACCAAGCAGATCATCAAACAATGTGACAAGCTTTTGAAAACCATCCTTCCATGTTTTACCAGCCGGATATTTGGCAAGAGCCTTAAAAGGATCTTCAGCTGCGGCCAGAACTCCTGAAATCTTCTGTGCTGTTGCAGGCCCCACCCTTTCGAGTTGTAAAAACATCCTGTTCCAGGACAGAGTATCTCTGGGATTAACAAGCACACGAAGAAAGGCTATCATATCCTTCATATGTGCGGATTCTGTAAGCTTCATGCCACCACGTTTCTCGTACTCAATACCCTGGGCACCAAGCTCCAATTCCAGCTTATACGAATGAAAACCCGAGCGAAAAAGCACAGCAATATCACATAAAGCAATGCCCTTTGTAACAAAACCCTGAATCGTCCTAACGATAAAGGCAGCTTCTTCACTCTCATTTCTACCACCAAAGAGTTGCGGACGGAGATCCCCTTCGATACTGGTAAAAAGTGTTTTGGTATATTTTTCGGCCGCATTACGGATTATATCATTGGTCAGCGATAAAATAGGCTGCGTCGAGCGGTAATTTTCTTCAAGTTTTATCATACGGGTGTTCGCAAACACCTTGGGAAAACGCATGATATTATAAAAATCAGCACCCCTGAAAGAGTAGATCGACTGGGAATCATCCCCTACCACCATCACGTTATTATGACTATGGGCCATCAGGCGTACAATATCCGCCTGGATCAGATTGGTGTCCTGATACTCGTCAACCATGATGTGTGAAAATCTCGACGAGATCGCCTCTTTCACCTCCGGCAATTCAGCAAGTAACCGTTTCCAGTTAACCAGCAGATCATCATAGTCCATCAGGCCATGATCATATTTAAACTCCTGATAATGTTTTTGCAGGGTGAGAATGCCATCCACATGCTCCACCAGATGAGGATATTGACTATGCACCAGCTCCTCAAGGTCTATGGATTTATTAACAGCCCCACTGATCATATTGATAAGAATTCGCTTTGCGGGAAATCTTTTGTCTTTTTTACCAAGTTCAAGTGAAGATTTCAGCAGATTGGCAATCCCCTCCGCATCACCCCGGTCAATGATAGTAAAGGACGAACCAAAGCCCAGATGAGACCCGTATCGACGAAGCAACATATTGGCAACGCCGTGAAACGTTCCACCAACAACCCTGTTACAGTTCTCATTCAACAGTCGACCGGCACGCCACAGCATCTCCTGACTTGCCTTTCTGGTAAAGGTGAGCAGAAGTATGGATTCAGGCGGCACACCTGATTCGACCAGATGGGCAACCCTGTACACCAGCGTTCGTGTCTTGCCGCTACCCGCTCCAGCTATGACGAGAACCGGCCCTTCAGTTGTCGTAACAGCTTCGTATTGCGGCTCGTTGAGTTCCTGTAAATTGGCGATGCCTGATGTCGTTCCAACCGATTGTAAATGTCTATCATTTTTCATGGCGGCTACTTTACCACAGCACCCGAATATTGCATAGTGATTGCCACCTTTTTTCAACCATTTTCCCCCTCGTACGCCAGTTGACAAAATGGCTAACCCTGTTATATTCGGATGACTCTGGGTGATCATTTACTCAGGTGTACTCTTTGACAACTAACCGAAACAGATACAATAATCTTCATGGCGACAGGAACAATGAAATCATTTTTTACCAAAGAAAATCTTGAAAAACTTTTCCCACCTAAAAGAGCAGATGAATTCTTCGAAGCGCTGTTTGGTGATGCGTCAGAAGGTGCCTACGACATAGAACTCGTCTATAAAGAACATAGTACAGATACCCTCGTAATGGATCTACTCCTACACGAAAGACCCAACTGTTGCCTGGCATGCAACCTGACCCAGGGGCTACCCCAGGTTTTTTCCCGCCATCCGATTATTAATGTTGAAGGAATAGTACAAGATATAGATGCACTTCTTGGTGATACTGCAGAATGTGTCAGCTGGACACTTGGATATACCCAGCAATATAGTCAGTCGATCCATGCCATCCCAATCACAATAACACTTAAAAGCTGAGACACATTTACGCCAGAAAAAACCAATAAAAAAGGGCCGACTTAGAACAAGTCGGCCCTTTTTTGTTAATTTAAGGTAGCTTTTAATCGACAGCAACTCTGGATCTGCCATCCGCTTTGGCGTGATAGAGTATATCATCGGTTCTTTCCAGCCATATGCGCAGGGATTCATCTTTACCCAGCTCGGTAAGTCCAATACTGACACCTAATTTCGTCTTGCTATCAGCCCATACTTCCAGTTCATCAACTGCCATACACAACCGTTCTGCCAATATTCTGGCATTTTCCAGACCTGTGTTATCAAGAATAAGCAGGAATTCATCACCACCCATCCGAACAAGAAGATCCGTAGAACGAACAGCACTCTTCAGTACATCTGCGACCGACTGCAACACCTTATCACCAGCCTGATGCCCCAGATTGTCATTTATCTCTTTAAATCTGTCGAGATCCATGGAGATCATGGAAAGTGAGTAATTATATCGCCTGGCTCGATCCATCATGCCATGAATACGTTCTTCAAAAACTCTTCTGTTTGATAAGCCGGTCAGCGGATCACTGCTGGCACGCTCAAACAGGTCTTCATATTCAAGGCCACGTTGCAATGATTCAGCAAGAACTTCCAGTGAGTTGTTTATAAGCGCAAGTTCTTCGGGTAACAGCTCGTAACCCTTTTTCAAAATAAGGAAAATGCCAGCATTATCCGATGTTTCAAAAATCCATTTATACGCATAATGCCCATCCTGTATGGTGAACGTTCCGTCAAGAGGTGTCACATCAGCAATAAGTTTTTCCGCAAACGCTATTGCCTTGCGTCTATGGGGACCATGCCCGGAACAAAAGAGATGACGTTTATTGCGATTGCTGTTGTTATATCCGATGAGTTCATGGCCCACCAACGGCATCAACCAGACGGAATACGCCTCTATCATCCCTGTCAGGCTGAGCACTCCAGCCATTCGTGCATGCAGTTTATTGGTAAGGTCGAGCTGTTCTGACTGCTTTTTCAAATTGTCAAGCTCAGCCATAACTTTCTCTATCTCAACCTGTCCGACATGAGAACGGGAGATTTGATTTTCTTTTATAGATATAGTCATGAGTGATGTCCCTGATAAAGTCGTTCTTTAAATATGTTTCGTTTTGATACTGTTCTTATCGTCTGATTTGTAAATTTCTTTACTCTTTTCTTTTGTATCTCTGAAGCATATTCCATGCCATAACCATTCCTACATTCAGCACCCCTGGATAAATATATTTTTAATATGTTTTTTCAGACAGTTACACGGAAAACGTTTAAGTGCTCGAATAATAATCTCGTGCAATAAAATCCCATCACCATAAAACAACCCCAAGGATGTCATTTTATTGACACTCGTACTTCCTCAAAAAATCAAGATATTCTTTGACAATTACATTCCAGCTCAGTACTCCTCACAAATAATACTTTTAACTCGAGCAATTCAACAAAACTTGAGACTTCAACCATTACGACAAAGACCCCACCATGGTTATCACTTTAGAACAGAAAATAGGCCAACTCTTTCTCATTGGCTTTGAAGGCGACATTCTGACGAAAAATCATCCCATCAGAAATGACATTACTCAAAATAATCTTGGCGGGGTCATCCTGTTTGACCGACTACTGGCAAAGAAAAAGCACCACAACAATATTGTCTCTCCCAAACAGGTGCAGACACTCACCCATGACCTGCAGGAACTCACATCAGATACTCTTCTTATTGGTGTTGATCAGGAAGGAGGAAACGTTTCACGCTTTAAAAAGAAGAGGGGCTTTCCAGTCACACCAAGCGCAGAAAAACTTGGCACGGAATCTGATACTGATTTGACGAGAAAAAGTGCTGAACAGACGGCCACCATGCTCCAGTCCACCGGAATAAATCTCAATTTTGCCCCGGTCGTCGACCTCAATATTTACCGGGAAAATCCGATTATCGGCCATTATGAGAGAAGTTTTGCCGCAAACGCAAAAACAGTCACCACCCATGCAAAGGTATGGATTGACGCACATCGACAGAAGAATATCCTTTCCTGCCTGAAACATTTCCCTGGACATGGTAGCTCGCACAGCGATTCACACCTCGGCTTTGTTGACATTACAACGACCTGGAAAGAAGATGAACTCCTGCCTTATAAGGAACTTATAAATGATGGATATGCTGATTCAATTATGGCAGGCCATCTTATCAACCAAAATTTTGACACACAATACCCCGCAACACTGTCGAGAACCACACTGCAACCACTACTCCGGGAAAAACTTCGCTTTGATGGGGTACTTATCTCTGATGATATGCAGATGAAGGCCATCACTGATTATCATGGACTGGAAAAAGGATGTTGCATGGCCCTTGCGGCCGGCATCGATCTGCTTATTGTTGGAAACAATATCAAACATGACCCAGGTATTCTAATGCGACTTCGAGACGCTGTTTTTTATGCACTTGATCGTGGAATTTTAACAGAAAGCAGAATTGAGCAGGCCTGGACACGGGTTCAAAAGCTTAAATCAAACCTAAAGAAACCTCATGGAACAACATAGCAAAACAACACACTCACAACTGGTTGGCTACATACTCTGGATATTTGGTTTCCTTGGCGCCCACCGTTTCTATTACGGCAAACAACTATCAGGAACTATTTATTTTTTCACACTTGGGCTTCTTTTTATTGGCTGGTTTGTCGATCTTTTTCTCATCCCTGCCATGAACCGTGAAGCGGATATCCGCTATCATCAAGGGGAAATAGATTTTAACATAGCCTGGCTACTCTTAACTTTTCTCGGTTTCTTTGGCTTTCATCGAATGTATATGGGAAAATGGATCACCGGTCTGATTTATCTCTGCACTGCCGGACTGTTTGGATTTGGCTATCTGTACGATCTCTGGACACTCAATGAACAGGTCAGCCTGATTAACGGTTTGGAAAAACAAAACATAGAGTTATGAACTCTGTGGGTAACTTCTCCAAAAGTGTTGGTAAAATAAAGCGTGCGTTCGAACCCCTGCCCTTGTATGATGGGAAGCATGAAAAGCACATTCGATCAACTCACCAAAAACATTCCCAAAGAAGACAAAGAAA
>CAMZKN010000011.1 GCA_947311315.1 uncultured Desulfobulbaceae bacterium
ATTTTCTTTGTCTTCTTTGGGAATGTTTTTGGTGAGTTGATCGAATGTGCTTTTCATGCTTCCCATCATACAAGGGCAGGGGTTCGAACGCACGCTTTATTTTACCAACACTTTTGGAGAAGTTACAAATCTTCTGCCACTGCGAATTATTTTGCAGTTGGCCGAGGCGAATCAGGTTCAGTGCTGCTACAGAATTACCGGCAGGTTCTGCGTTGTCATATTGCGCCCTCATCCTGATTTTTATGCTGGGGTCTGTCACACTGTCGAAAAAAAAGTCCTGCTTTTCGTTCCAGAAAAGCTCGAATTGTCTGGATGTTAAATCAACAGCCCAACTGAGCCACTGCGGATCCTGGCTTGTCTGGTAGAGTTCCAGAAGGCCGTGGACAAGAAATGTGTAATCGCTGAGCTGGCCTGGTAATCCAGCCCTGGAGTTACGGTAGCGACGGTATAGAGTATGGGTATCTTTGTCGTAGAGGTTCTCTCGAAGGAAAGTGGCGGTTTGAACTGCTGCTGCCAGGAGTTGCGGATCTTGTACTATTCTTCCTGCCCGGGCAAGTGAACCGATCATCATCCCGTTCCATGCGGTAATGATTTTATCATCAAGATGAGGTCTTGTCCGTTGCTGGCGTACTGAAAAAAGGGTTTGTTTCGAGTCTGACAGGATCTGCTTTATCTCTTCTGTTGTTTTCCGGAAGTGTGCTGCCGTTGCTTTGATCGTTGCAGCATGATAGAGAATGTTTCTCCCTTTAAATTCAGCAGCAGGGTCATGTTTTACATTGCCGTTTTTCTGTATTCCGTACCTGAAAGAAAAAACAGCAGCGTGCTTTTTGCCAATTCTTTTTTCAATATCAGATTTCTCCCAGAGATAGAAGCCACCTTCTGTAACATGGCCTGGGTTATACGGGTTGTCGCTGTCGGCATCTTCAGCTGAATAGAAACCTCCATTTGCGTCTCGCATATCTCTGAGCACATAATTGAAAATTTCCCTGGCGCTTGATGCGTATTGTTGTTCTCCGCTAATCTGGTACGCGTTTACGTATGATGAGGCGAGTTGTGCCTGGTCGTAGAGCATTTTTTCGAAGTGGGGGAGGAACCAGTTCCTGTCGACGGAATATCGGTGGAAGCCTCCGCAAATCTGATCGTGCATTCCACCTGCGGCCATCTTCTTAAGGGTAAAAAGAGCCATGTCTTTTGCATCTTCTGTTCCTGTTGTTTTGTAGTACGAAAAAAGAAAGGAAAAGAGGACGGGACGGGGGAATTTGGGTGCGGAACCGAAACCACCGGTTTCGGAGTCGTAGTTCTGCGCAAGTAGTGTGTAGGCACGGGTGAAAGCATCCTGCCTGATGGGTGATGGTTGTTGCGTAGTCTTTTTTTGCAGGGCAGCAACCAGCTCGAAACCAATTTTTTGTATGTTTTCTCTTTTCTCACCCCAGGCTGAATGAATAGTCGTCAAAACGTCCTTAAAACCCGGGCGCTGAAAAGAAGTTTGCGGAGGGAAATAGGTTCCCGCAAAGAACGGGCTGCCATCTGGTAATAAAAAAAGAGACATGGGCCATCCGCCTGAACCGGTCATTGCCTGGGTTGCAGCCATGTACATCTGGTCGATATCCGGTCTCTCTTCGCGATCCACCTTAATGGAGATGAACCACTTGTTGAGAATTTCGGCTATCTCAGGGTTTTCAAAGGATTCATGGGCCATAACATGACACCAGTGACAGGTGGAGTAGCCGATGGAGAGAAATATCGGTTTGTTTTCATTTTTTGCACGTTGAAATGCTTCTACACCCCAGGGATACCAGTCTACGGGGTTAAAGGCATGTTGCAGAAGATATGGGCTTTGTTCGTTAATAAGACGGTTTGCTTTTTCACCTGCAGCTGGTTTTTTTGTTACCTGAAATTGGATTTTATTTTCGTTGGTTTTTGAATATGTAGTCATTGGTGGCAGAATAAGGTTCAGGAGGAGGTACGAAATGGCAAGAGTTTGCAGGAAGCTGATTATTTTTTTGTGTTCTTTTGTGCTAGTCAAAGGCACACCTCGAAGGAGAAAGTTGCTGATAAAGAGAAGCTGTGTCCTACAATGTGGTTCGTGTCGGGCTGAAAGTCAAATGGGAAAAAGTGTTAGATGGAAGATTATTTCAGGTCATTGAGGATGTCGATCAGCGGTTCTATTGGATAGCTTATGGGCAAGAATCTATTGTTGGAGCGGATAAAGACACTTGGTCCTTCGATATGGGCGCTGTATATGATGTGGTGGTTTTTTATGGTTCCGGCATGGAGCCAGAAGCTGCCAAATGGATCCATGGGAGTGTGGCCAACGATAAAACGGGTTTTTTGCGGGAAGCCGAGGTTTTTCCGTAGTTTTTTCACGTCTCCTTTGGTGTAGCCGGAAGGGTAGTGTGGACGCTGCATACGAATTGTTATAAGCTGTTTTGCAATATTTTTGTTTGTTTTGATATTTATCAGTGCTTCTTTTTTGATAGTGCCACGGGGTGGGCCAGCATGACAGGCGATATATCCATCAGAGCATATAATATATGGCAATAGATCATAAAAGGTATTCATTTCATGAACATACTCTGCGCCTCTGTGTTGTAGGAGCGTTTCTTCAAAAAGAGTACCCTGGGGGACACCGTTTTTGTTTATTTCCGGACTGAAAGTGTCGTGATTGCCACGGATATAGAAAACATTGGCAGGGAAAGTCCGTTTGAGTTGAAAAATCAGATCCATAATCAGCATGGAGGATTCAAACTTTTCCATTTCATGAACAATCTCCGAATGAACAGCATCTCCAAGTATAATCAGACTGGCGGTATTCATTCGTAGGCAGTCGAGCAGACAACTTTCACTCAGTATTTTAAGCAGGTTGTTGACTTGAGCGTGCAAATCGCCAACGATCACGGGGGTGAGTTTTGCGGGAAGTTCCACGAGGCCGCCCGGTCTCCCTTTTTTGTCTTTTTCCCTATATGATTCATCTCTTAGGATATCATTAACGTCCCTGATACTTTCAAGTGCTTTGGCAGGCGGTAACGGAGTGATTGACTGACCGTATATCCTGAGAATTGTACGAAGAGAAGTCAGTCGTCCTCTTTCGAGTCTTTCCCGGTAATCAAGGTCGTCGAGTCTGACGATTTTGGTGCTGTACTCGGTTTCGAGTGGTGTGAGGATAAGGTCGCCTTTTCTGTTGGTGACGCTGACATGTCTTTTGGCAACAGAAGGTGAAAAATTAAAAAGCTCATCGTATTCCTTATTGGCTCCGCCTATAACGACGGTTTCTCCTACACGAATGCGGACAAAGCCATTTATGGTTCGTGTGGAACAACCACGTTCTGTATTGATAATCCAGTCTTTGTTGGTATCGTGTTTTTTACTGCCGATAGGGATTTCGGGTTGCAGGCGTAATTTTGTGTCACCAAGGAGGAGTTCGAAGCTTTTACCATCATGAGCTATTCTGCCCGTGGTGGTAATTGATTGTGGTTCATGGGTGATGTTGATCCATTTGATGGGATAGTGCCTGCGGAAAAGCCATTTCCATCCAGCAAATGTTTTCAGGCTCGGGCGGCCGGGATTTTTGTTTAAAGTCCACCGTGGTACATTGACTACACCCCTTTCTGCAATTCGCATTGGTGGCTTATCGAGACTTTTTCGTATATAGATATTGAGACCGGCTCTGTGCAGGTAGAGTGCAATTTCTCTATAGACGGCAACCTGTTGTTTCACCATCTCCAGGCTCAGGTTTTCATCCACGGGGAAGTAGCCTTGACTTTGTCGATCCAGCCGCTGCCGATATATTGTGGAGGGCGGTGGGATGAGAAATTCAAAAATATATCTGTTACGCCAGTTGGTTTGCAGGGAATGCGTTTTTACAGCAGGGATTCGGATACGCGGATATTCAATTTCCAGAGGTGTATCACTATTGAGCCATTCTTTGTCAAAGACGGTTAGTGCATCTGTATGGCCCCGAAATGGTAACCCCAGGTGGACTTCTCTGGGGCGGTAGATAAGCGACTGGTTTTTCCACCATTTCTTCTGGGTCATATCAAGATAACCTTCGTTGGGCCACCCTCGTATCTGTTCGATATAATATGATTTCCCTGCTCCGGGTGGGCCGGTTACCACAAGTTGTAAAAATTCAAGTCCTATGGGCAGTTCTATGCCGCGTATATTCTGGAGCTCTTGTATCGGTTCCAGGATTTTTTTTAGAGGGTCGGCCATGGTAGTTATCAAAAGTAGAAAATTTGTCGTGGGGAAATGCACTTAATAACGTATAAGTTTTTGCTGGATTGTCAAATGATCTCTTGATTAGGAACTACTAAGGGGTGAATTATCACAGCGTTATAGTTTTCTTGCCGTTTGTGAGGAGATAGGGTACTACTTCTGAAAGTAAAAGAAGAATGAGGAGAGATTAGCATGGAAATTATTGTAGGGACTATTCCCCCGCTGCAGCAGCAAAGTAAAAAAGCACCACCTCGCCCCGGTGCTCCCATTGAAGCACAACTTCTGCATGTTCGCCCGCCCAGAAAAGGCATAGCAGGACCTTCCGGTATGGAAAGGCGGAATAAAAAAGCCAAAGACCCCCATAAAGGACGGGTACTGACGATCATGGTGCCCGATGCAAGTCTTCTTCCCGCCGATATCGATAGTGCCAGATATGATGTGTCAATTCGTCTTATTCGTCGCTGATTAAAAAGGCGTCATTGTCCATATTCCGCAGGGGCAGGTATCTGCACAAAAACCGCAGGCGATACACTTCTGATCATCCGAAATATATTCGTAGTTTTCTCCATGTTCTGTATGATAACCAGCTATTGTGTCAAAAACTAATTCTCTGCGGCTAATGGCTCCGGTTGGGCAGATGGTTTCGCAGAGATGACAATCCCGACACGAGCCACAGGAGAGACAGCGATCAGCCTGAGACGCTTCTGTGTTTCCTGTTTCTGTTGGCAGATAGTGGGTGATGGTAAGGGCTTTTTGCGGGATAACTTCTTTGGCAAATGGTTGCCATTCGAACCCCTTGCAATCGGCAATGATGTATTCAGCGGCTGTTTTGCCAGCCCCCAGTGCATGGGTTGCAAGGCCCGGTCTTTCAACGTCACCTACGGCAAGTACTTTTGCGTCAGAGGTGACATGGGCCTTGTCGGTGGTGATCCAGTCTGCACCGCCCACATTGATGGTTTCCACCGTTTCAGGCAGAAAAGAAAGAGAAGGAACATCCCCTATCGAGATGATAACCGTCTGGGCCGGGAGCAATTCACCGTCTTTTGTCCATAACCCTTCGTCTGTAATCTTGTCGGTAACGACAGGCCATTGGAATGTTGCGCCAAGGCCTTCCGCTGCCTCTTTTTCCTTGCCAAAGGCGAGTGGCTTCTGGATATCAACGAGGGTTACCTTTTTTGCACCGAGTCGGTAGGCCTCACAGGCCACGTCACACCCAACATTGCCGGCCCCGATAATAACGACTTCTTTACCCACTGGGATGGGAGTGTTGCTTTTTGCTCTTTTAAGAAAGTCAAGGGCTGGAAGAACCTTTTCATGTCCAGGAAAGGGAATCGTTTTTGGAGCGTGGGTACCAACTGCAATGACGATATAATCGTATTCGTTTTGCAATTCCACAAATTTTTCCTTCGACATTTCAAAGCCAAGGCTTGTTGAAATATTAGGCGTTTCCAGAAAACGTTGAATTTCCTGATCCCAGATGGCCTGTGACAATCTTTCCCAGGGAATGACCTGCGCAAGTTTGCCGCCTATCATCTCATCCTGCTCAAAAATATGTGCTTCAATACCAGCGAGTGCAAGTTGCCAGGCAACGTTCATTCCAGCAGGGCCACCACCTATAACGGCAACTTTCCTGTCGAGTGATTCTGCAATGGTGGGAGCCTTATGATGGTTGACCGATCTACCAAGAATCTGAACATCAATAGAGTCATCTACACCCTGCCGTGAACAATTTTCCATACAAAGATTAGGACAGACAGCTCCACAGACGGATGCAGGAAGTGGTGTGTAATGGAGAAGCATTTCATAGGCTTCATCAATTTTCCCTTCGCGGATGAGGCGAAGCCTGTCAACGGTGGGGATGTGAACCGGGCAGTAGTAGGTGCATGGTGCTGCAGCTTCTGCGTTTGCCCAGTAGGGTTTTTTACGGCGAAGATCTCCGGTGACAATTGTATCTATCACACTGCGGTCAAGACCGGGGGCGAGATCCCTTAACGGGTCACCTCCTAATGATTTGATCCAATGGTTATTGCGAAACTCTGCCATGGGCATGGGGCCGGAAAACATCAGGGCCCGTTCCTGGGGCGTAATGGGTAGGAGGACATGCCACTCGTCCCGGATTGAAAGTGTCTTCAACAGGTCGTCACGCCTGATTTTTGAAAGAAAATCAGAAATGTTTTCCTGAAGCCATTGCCAGTGTTTATCGCTGGGTTCGGCCACTTTTGCAGAGGTCTTGGGAAAACTATTATCAATTTTTCCGCGGAAATAGATGAGACCGCCAACCATACCGACGCAAGGGCGATAACCGAGGATATTATCCGGGTTTTTGGCATCGATTCCGCAGACAACAGCTGTGCCACCGCAGTTGAATTCGGCAAAGGAATCACCAGTTGAGCCAAGAACCCACAATTCGGGTTTTTCGTGCTGCGGATTCCATTTGGTCATGGTTAACCCGCGCGCGCCTATGGAGCCGCCGATAAATACTTTGCCGTTGGCCATGGCATTGCAGGCGCCATTGGTAGCGTCTCCCAGAACAGTTATTTCTGCTCCGATATTGAGATAACCGACATCGTCAGAGGTCGCTCCTTCGCAGAGGATGGAGGTGCCGGGCATTCCCATGCAGCCCAACCGCTGACCTGATGGGCCGCGCACGGTAATGCTCAGTCCGTCTTCTTTTTGTAAACGTATGCCGATATTATGTTGACCGTAGGTGTCAAGCACAATGTTTGTTGCGGAAGCTGATGCTTTTCGCACAAGCTTCTCAAACTCCATGGAGTTGATGCGTTGGCCATTTTCATCGAGACCTTTTACAACCGTTATAGTCACTGAAAAACTCCTTGTTATTATAAATACCCTGCAAAAGGTATAAGTGTCTTCACGAAATGCCTTCTTAAAAATATGAAATGAATTTCTAAGGTACTACGTTAACAGACGTAATCTATCTGTAATCTTTCCGCTGCAGCTTTGTCGCCAATACCAATCGCATCAGACATGCCAACGGGCAAACTCTGGGAACGGCCAAGAGGGGCCATGATTTTTTTCATTTCCGTGTTGATTGACATGAAAACATCGGCCACTCTTTCGGCGACTTTGTCTGGATCAAGGCGGCGATAAAGCTTGGGGTTTTGACTGGTAATGCCCTTGGGGCAGATACCAACATTGCAGACATTGCATCGATTTTTCTCGTTGCCGAGGCAGCCTGCGGCGGCCTGCATAATGTATTTTCCTATATGCACACCAGATGCTCCAAGCATCATTAGGGCCATGCCATTCTGAGCGACATTGCCGTTTTTGCCAATACCGCCTGCGGCAAAGATGGGAATCTCATTTTGTTTCCCCTGGGCAGCGAGATCAAGGTAGCAGTCACGTATACACGATGCTATCGGGTGCCCGGTGGCATCCATCGACACATTATAGGCAGCTCCTGTTCCCCCATCTATGCCATCAATAAGCAAGCCTGCGGCGTAAGGGTTTCTGACCAGATTGTTCAGGACGGATTTAGCGGAGGTAGAGGCAGAAATTTTTGGATATACCGGAACCTTATGGGTAAAAGCAGTAGAAAGTGTCTGGATCATCTTCATAACACTCTCTTCAATGGAGTAGAGTGTCTGGTGAACCGGAGGTGATGGGAGGTCAACACCTTCAGGGACGCCGCGTAACCTGGCAATGAGTTTGGAGACTTTAAACCACATGAGCAGGCCGCCGTCCCCTGGTTTTGCTCCCTGGCCATATTTGATTTCAATGGCGGCAGGGTCACATTGCATTTCGGGGATGGCACGGATAATTTCATCCCAGCCAAAGTAGCCGGATGCTATCTGAAGAATGATATATTTCAGGTATGGGCTTCTCAGTACCCAGGGAGGACAACCGCCTTCGCCGGTACACATGACAACTGGAATGCCGAGCACTTCATTGCAATAGGCAACGCCCTGCAGCAGCCCAAGCCACATATTCGGAGAGAGTGCGCCAAAAGACATGGAGCCGATTATAAACGGGAAAATCTCTCTTGTTGGCGGAATCCATCCACCGTTGATTGTGCGTTCAAGGAAATCTTCGGGCGAGAGTATTCTGCCCAGCGTCGTTGTGGTGGTGAACTCGTGTCTACCCGCATCAAGAGCAGGGTCGGTCAACATCGATATACGGTTGAAAACGATGCGATCAAGAAGAGTCGGGCCGCTGACATTTCTACGACCACCTCTTTTGAGGGGTTCTCCTTTGCGATTGTCGAAAAAAACGGTTCGATTTTCACCGGTCCCGGGAACAGGACCAATGGCATCGTTGGGGCACACCATGGAGCACATACCACAACCGATGCAACTTTTGGCTGGATCAGTTGCCTGACGCAAGCCCGTAAAGGTTTTGTAATCGTTGCCCCTTTTTTTGCTGAATACCTCAAGTTGAGGAATGCGTTTGCGCATATGGGCTAGATGAATGGCACCTTTGGGGCAGACAGCAGTACATTGTCCGCAAAGGGTACACCTTTCTTCCTTATGTTCGATTATCCAGGGAAAGTCGGAAGGAGCTAAGCTGCCTGGGGTAACGGAAGCGGATCGTGCTGAGACCATATTTCTAATTCCTTTCTATCGGGGGGGATAATGACAGTGTGTTCGCGCATGGGCTGAAAATCAAAAGATGGGTCTCGATCCGGAATCATAGCATCAACGCCACAGATTTCGGAGGCGATGGCCCAGGCGCCTTCTCGGCCACCAACTGTGGCCGGGCGGAGTTTTTTCTGATCCATCACCAGTAAACACGTCTCATCAGGAAGTGTACCGATAACGGCGTTGGGCCCGTCAATAATAAGACGTTTGCATACTTCGCGAAGACCTGTGAGAAATTCTTTCTGGGGGTGGTGAGCCAGTTCTGCCTTGCTGAGGGGCGTCATAATGTGCTTGTAGGCCTGCAAAGGCAGTTTGAGCTTTTTCAAGGTGTAGTGGAGTATGTGGGTGAACACCTCACTGTCACTTTGATAGCCGATATAGCCAGGAATGTTTTTGCCCACCAGCCAATCTTTAATGGGAATAAAAGCGGTGTTTTCACCGTTGGTCATGGTGGAAATACCCTGGATAAAAAATGGGTGACAGGCATAGAGATTAATGCCGTAATTCGTGTTCTGTCTCCCCTGAGCCATGCATACCCGGGATTTTACCTGACCGTCATGCAGGCATAGTGCATCGCCTATCTGCAGGGGCCAACCCACTTCTTTGATCATGACAACATCGGGATATAAGGAGAAAACAGTGATGTTATCTTCCTCGGTGGCAAGTTTTCTTAGAGCCAGCCGGGCATGCAGGAGTTCATCTTCCCTTTCTTCATCGCTCATATCTCTGAATTTTGGTGGCATTCTGTAGGCTCTTAAAAAATACCGAAAACGATCTTCTGCCTCTATTAATTCAGGTTTCATGGCAAAACGGTGGTCATATTTGAGTTCATAATCACGGTGTTCCATGTAGTCTTTTACACGTTGCCACGCCTTTTCGGTGTGAGCTATGCCGGAAAGAATGGGGAAGCGCGGGTTGTATTTAAAATCTTCAAACTCAATACCACGGAGCAGAAGGCCAAGGCCGGAGCCATCATACCCTTCTTTCATAGCCTCCATGGCAGAAAGAACTTCGTATGGTGAAAACGGCTCATTGGCTGTTTTTAGAGCTAAACGACACATGTTGCTCTCCTGGTGAAGGAAATTTTCCTGGGGGCGAATTCCGTACCCTGGAAATTCATTTCTCGTTTTGTAAGAAGGAATTTTGCAAAGTTCGTACGCCCATCTTCTGGGGTGCTAGGTTGTCTGGATACAAATATGATGTGGAAATATCGTAACTGTTCAGCAGCACCTCACCTGCCCACGATCACTCCGCCCAGCATACAGGTGTATAGTAGATCGGAGTGCTTATGGACATGTAAGGCACTGCTGATCAGTTAAATCTCGTGCTTTTACGGTCTTTTTTGCCGTATGCTGAAGTTACGAAATATCTTTCCAATAAAGAAATACAAAAACGTATGACTCGAAGAATTTATTTATACAATTATGACAAAAAAGTCAAGTTTGTTGCGGGCAAAATTGTATCATATTGTTCTTTACTCGCAGAAAAACTGCACGTTGTTGTGGAAAATGCTGCGTGATTACAGAGGAATGTACGATCTGGTGAGGCGGAGAGGTATACAAAACAACTTATGATACCTCAGGGATTCTTTTTTTTGTATTGTAAATGAATCTCTGAGGTACAAGAAAACGTGGGAGTGTAGAAATTGTATAAAAGGGGAACTATTTCAGGATTTTCCCAATTTTTCCCAAATTTTTAACTTGATCAACTTTCTGCTTTACTTCGGCTGCTTCCTTTACTCCAGGGATATCATTGATAATATCTTTGCCGCCCTCTTCAACATCACTCAAACCTTTTTTAAAGGAAGTAATTGCTTTGCCAAGGCCTGAGCCAAGTTCGGGAAGTTTTTTTCCACCAAAGACGAGGAAGGCTATCGCAAGAATCACTACCAGTTCAGGGGTTCCCAGTCCAAACATTTATATATTCCTCATTTGATTTAACGGAGGCTGATAGGTATCAGGATTTATCTTCTGTATCTTTGTCTTCTTCGTCGATCTTTTTGGCGTCTTCTTTTTTTGTGGCATCTTTGAAATTTTTAATGCCCTTACCAATACCGGAGCCAATTTCCGGGAGTTTGCCGGCGCCAAAAATAATCACTATTATTACCAGAATAACGATAAGTTCTGGCATTCCAAGTCCAAACATAATGTACCTCTTCCAAATAGACTGTGAGTAATCGGAAGTTTTCACGTATAACTTCCAATGGGATAATTATTCAGTGACCTTAGAGTAGTCTCTCCATCTTGTCAAGTTTGATGGGGGAGCAAAGGTGTTTCATCTGCATTTTGAGCGATGAATTCCTGTATTGCATTTTTGTCAGCATCCATGATTTTACACCGGCTTGGTTTGTCTTCAATACCTGCAAGAGATTCAGGAATCTGTGGAGGCCGATTAAGGGCATTTTCAACCGTGGAATAAAATTTTGCAGGATGGGCGGTAGCTAGGCAGACCAGTGGAACACCAACAGTTTTTAGATCTTTTGCAGCTTTGACGCCTATTGCAGTGTGGGGATCAAGTATGTAGCCGTGTTCTTTGAAAAACGAGGAAATTGTTTTGCTGACTTCATCGTCGGAAACAGAGGTTGCAACAAAATCACGCTGTATCAGATCTAAATCCCCTGAGAGATCAATCTTTCCATTCTTTGTAAATTCTTCCATGAGTTCTCTGGTGCGCGAAGCATCACTGTCGAGAAGGTAATAGAGGTAGCGTTCAAAATTGGAGGCTGCCTGGATATCCATAGAGGGGCTGGAAGTCTCCTGCACATCATTTAAGGAATAATCACCTTTTGAGACAAATCGGGTAAGAATGTCATTATTGTTGGTAGCGAGGATAAGTTGTCGTATGGTGCCGGCCGGCAACATTTTTTTGGCAATATAGCCCGCAAAAATATCGCCAAAATTACCGGTAGGAATAGCAAAATCAACGGTTGAATCTTTTTCATGTCCGATAACATGGAGGCAACTGTGAACGTAGTAGACAATTTGGGCAAGAACCCTGGCCCAGTTTATGGAATTAATGGCTCCTAGGTGGTATTTGCTTTTAAATTCAATATCGCTGAATATTTTTTTAACAATGTCCTGCCCATCATCAAATGAGCCACGAATCCCAATATTAAAAACATTGTCGTCAAGCACGGTGGTCATCTGTTTTTCCTGGATCGGGCTGACACGTTGATGGGGATGGAGGATAAAAATTTTGATTCTTTCCTTTCCCCGAACGCCATAGATTGCAGCAGATCCGGTGTCACCGGATGTCGCTCCAAGAATATTGAGATGAGAGTCACTGTCTGCAAGCAGATATTCAAACAGATTCCCGAGAAACTGCAGGGCGATATCTTTGAATGCAAGGGTTGGCCCATGAAAAAGTTCGAGTATATGAAGATCCCCATGGTGAACAATGGGTGCGACTTCTTCCGTTGCGAACGTGGCATATGATCGGTGGATTATATCTTTTAAATTGCTGCTGGGGATATCATCGACAAAACGAGACATAACCTCAAAGGCTAATTCGGGATAACTGAGATCCTGCCAGGAACTGAGGGTTTCACAGCCAATCCTGGGAATAGTGCGAGGCAGGAGAAGGCCGCCATCTTCAGCCAGGCCCATCATCACTGCCTGTGTAAATGATATGGGGGAAACAGATCCCCGCGTGCTTAAGTATTGCATTGTCCTCTATTTTTTGTGTTCAATTCAAAAGCCAATTTTCCACAAGCTCCTAGGAGGTTGGCTGATTAAACTCAATTTGTTTTGCTTCACTCCAGAGTCCTTCGAGGTCATAAAATTTTCTCTGGTCCCGGAAAAAGATATGGACAACAACATCGTCAAAATCCAGAAGAACCCACATGCCGTCGCTTAAGCCTTCAGCTTTTGAAGTTCTCACACGTTTAGACCGTAATTTTCCTTCAATACTTTCCGCAAGAGCCTGTACATGGCGGGTTGATTTTCCACTCATTATAACAAAATACTCGGTGAAAGTGGTTAGCCCTCGTACGTCAAGGATGCGTATGTCTTCTGCTTTAGTATCGAGTGCGGTTTCGGCACATATCAGTGCGAGTTCGTGACCATCTTTTTCCCGATACTCATTTTTTATCTGTTTCATAATTATTTTATGTAATTCTCTTGGTTTTTCATTGCCTGATATGCTGAATAATTATACGGAAGCATATATTATTCAAGTTATCTTTGTCTTTTTTTGGATTTCCTTGGGGGAAACTCAAACTTAATTGTACCATTTTTTTGAAGAAGGAGATAGGCATCAAATGGTTTTCGCCTTTTAGAAATAAAGCCCGTGATGAGCTCTGTTTTACCCTCATTTAGCATCTGTGAAATATTTTCCTCAGTAATTTCCTTTGAAAGGATAATTTTGCTGATTTTTAATCCTTTTTCTTTGTCGCCGTCGAGAGCCGATTCTGACATATATGCGGCGGGTGTGACAAATACTTTTGTGTCATCCACCGGAGAAACACCCAGCGGTGTACTTGCTTTAATGGCGTCAATGTCAAGGTCATCCGTTGAATCCGCAAAGATAAACTCAATTTTTTTGTTGGTAAGTCTGATGGAGGCATTAAAAGGCTTCCCTTTTTTTGACCTGAAGTCACTGAAAGGGCCAATGGTCTCACCGTTTATTAAGGCAACCACTTCCTGGTCAGACATTATACGTCCGCCCAGTATTTTCCTGATCATGATGGAAGAATCGTCAGAAATGTAGGCTGTTGGTGAACAGAAAAAATGTATGCCATTGACAGGGCTGAAGGGTGCCTCTTCACGGACTTCATTGGTTTCAAAATTTTTAACCTGGTCGATGATATGCTGCGTCATCTCCCGTATTTCTGCCATGAATTTTTCCCGGGTGAATTCGCCTTTTAATATTTTATTGAGTTTGTGTTCCCATTCACCTGTAAGTTCAGGAGATGCCAGTACCTCAATTTTCATTGCTTCCAGGAGGGCGAGGAGTTCAAAGGCTTTACCGGTTGGAGTGAGGTCTTTACCCTCACGAACGACATATTTTTCTTTAAGGAGTTTTTCAATGATTGCGGCCCTGGTAGCTGGCGTTCCAAGTCCTCGTTCTTTCATTGCATCGGCAAGAGCTTCGTCTTCAATGAGTTTGTCAGAATTCTCCATGGCCGAAAGGAGTGTGGCTTCATTGAATCTCGGTGGAGGAGTGGTTTCCTTGTCTTCCCGTGAAACTTTTTTACATTGAATGTTTGCATTGTCCGGCAACGCCTGGAGTATTTTATCCTGGCCACCTGCTTTTTGTGGCGAACCATAGATTGCTTTCCATCCAGCTTCCAGCAGGATTTTTCCTTCGGTGAGGAATGTTTCATCCTCGACGACAGACAACCTTTTGGTATTGTGAAAGACGGCGGCAGGGAAAAATACTGCAATAAAACGTTGTACGACTATTCTGTAAATTTTTTGTTCTGCCTCAGAGAGATTAGAGGGTAATGTCGTTGTCGGTATAATTGCGTGGTGATCAGAGATTTTTTTGTTATTAAAAATTCGTTTGCTTGGGCGCACATATTTTTCAGAGAGAGCCTGTTTGGCAAAGGAGCCAAACTCTCCATGTGACTGGCTTTGCATCGTTTTATTCACGGTGGGGATATAATCTTCCGGCAGATGCTTGCTGTCAGTCCGCGGGTATGTAAGAACCTTATGCCTCTCATATAGTGCCTGGGCAATTGATAAGGTGTTTTTTGCTGAAAAGCCAAAACGTGAATTTGCTTCCCGTTGTAATAGGGTGAGGTCGTAGAGCGGTGGAGAGCTTTGCGTTGTTTTCTTGCTCTCTTCCGTTACACATGCCGGTTTGCCTGTGCATTTTGTGATAATCTTATCAGCATCTTCGGCAACCCATAGACGATCTGCACGTTTGTAAGAATCAGTTTTGTCTTTGACAAAACTGGTATCTATCCATTTACCTTCGTATAAGTTGTCGTTTGCGCCAAACTCTGCATAAAGATTCCAGTAAGGTCTGGGGGTGAAATCGAGCCGAACCCGTTCTCTTTTGACAAGAAGAGAAAGTGTTGGTGTTTGCACTCTGCCGCAAGGGGTAAGAAAAAAACCTCCTCTGCGCGAGTTGAAGCCGGTGAGTGCACGCGTCGCATTGATTCCGATGAGCCAGTCTGACTCAGAACGACAAAGAGCTGTGTCTTCAAGTGAAAGGAGCTCTTTGTCTTCGCGAAGACTTGCGAAACCTTTTTTAATTGCATCACTGGTCATTGACTGCAACCACAGCCTTTTGAAAGATTTTTTGGCAACTGAATTATTCCAGACATATTTGATAATATATTTGAAAATCAACTCACCTTCTCTCCCGGCGTCGCAGGCATTGATTATTTCTTTAATATCTTTGCGGCGAATCAGTTTTTGCAGGGCATTGAGCTGACCTTTGGTTCCTGGAAGTCCTTTGAGTGGAAATGATTCCGGTAGAATGGGTAGGGTTTCCATATTCCATTTCTGGTAGATCGGATCAATCTCTTCGGGATAGCAGATGGAGACCAGGTGACCTATTGCGTAGGAAACCACATACTTTTCCCCTTCAAAATGAGTTTTTTCTCTTTTGAATTTCCCGGGGAGAACTTTGGCGAGATCTGTTGCCACACTTGGCTTTTCAGCAATTATGAGGGTTTTTTCTGTCATTTAGTGCCTTACTCTGTAAAAGCTATAAAGAAAAACTGGAAAATCAGGGTATGTTCTAACCCAAATGATTTCTAACTGCGCGTTATACCTAAATCCTCTCCGAGTTGGAGTTTATGCCCTGTCTTTGGTGCGTACCTGTGGGATGAGGTAGTTCTTCAGGGTTGTTTTGTGCGATGCTGAGATAAAAACAATTTTCCGGGGAGTGTCATGGCAACCACTTGAATACATTGCTTTAATTCATGGTTCCTGTAACTGTTGTAACTTTAGTATAGTAGCGATCTTGTGATCGAATGGGTAATTCCCGGATGAAGGCAAGGATGTACTCGAACCTTCCGATTTAATAAAGAGGCAAGTCATTTTTGTCAAATAGTATTTTTGTATTTAAAGACTGTTACAGCTTGAAATTGAGTGATGGGGGCCTTTTGAAAATGAAGATAAAATCGTACTAAAACAGTATCATAGGAGGTACTGAGCGAGCCTTGATCGAGAAAAATATAATATTAAAACAATGAGGTGTTTTACTGGGGCGCTTTCGATAGAGTCCTTGCTGCGTATGGTCGCTTCCTGCATTGAGTATACTAAGATCATTTCTCTTGGCTTGATGCTTGACAAATTATAAAAATAATGCTTATATCTTGCAGCGGATTAGTTTGCTACCCATTCTCTCCCGACTTACATGAACAGAGAGAACCTTTTGCGGAATGTGTTTCGTGGTGGTTGATTGATCTTGCTATACGTCCTTTCGTACGCTGTCTGGTATGATGGGACTGTTTGTTGAAGTGGGCTCTGCCCGCTTTTTTTTATGTCTGGATACTGTCGGTACTGACCGTCTCTTAGCTGGTAGATAGATAAATGTTGTACTGTAAACGTGTTGTCGATGGAATGAGAAATGAGTGAATTGATTATTGATACAATTCGTGAATATCTGGAAAGCCTCCTGAAAGAGAAGGAGCTTGAACTGTTTGATATTCAATTTCGCAGAGAAGGACACGGCTGGGTGTTGCGAATTTTTATCGATAACGAAGATGGTATTACTTTGGAACATTGCAGAGATATAAGTCGTGAGGTGGGTTATTATCTTGATGTGGAAGATATAATCGATCATGCATATAACCTTGAAGTATCGTCACCTGGTCTGGAGAGACCTCTCCGATCAGCTGAAGATTTTTTGCGGTTTGTTGGTAAAAAAGCTAGAGTGAAGTTCCATGATGCCATTGAAGAACAAAAGGTTTTTGATGGTATTATTGAGAGGGTTGTTGATGAAACGATATATTTGAAGTGTGAAAACGAAGAAGGTCTACAGTTTTCTTATGAAATGCTTAATAAAGCCAGGCTTCTTGTTTAGTGCCTTACTCTGTAAAAACTGTAATAAAAAACAAGAAATTGAGTGGAGTATTTAGCTGGGGAAATAGATAATATTCTCAAGGTACTTACTTGCGGTTTACTGCGTTAGTGCCTTATTACTGTAAAACCTGTAAAGAAAAACAAGAAATTGAAGGTAGTTAGTGTCTGAACGAAAACCTGCAAATTTTTTCAAGTTCAAGGCGGGTGATAATTTTAACCGTAGGAATACATTAAGTATTTTGAGGATTAAAATTTGAGCTCAACGAAGAAATTGAGGAAATTGGTGGTTTTCGGTCGGGCACTAGTTATATCCTCCATCAGTGAGGAGTTTTTAAGATATTGCAATATTCTCCGCTTGTCGGAGTTGAAAGTCATATTGACGGGGTAAGAAAATGCTATCAGATTTGAAACGCATAATCGACCAGATCAGCAGAGATCGAGGCTTTGATAAAGCATTGCTGATAGAGGCTATTGAGGAGGCTGTTCAGTCTGCTGCCAGAAAAAAATTTGGTAGTCGGCGGGATATGGAAGTACAGTACAATGAAGAGTTTGGCGAAGTCGAAATATTTCAGTTCAGAAGTGTTGTTGAAGACCCTCAGGACGAACAGACTGAAATTTCGTATGAAGAAGCAATCAAGCTTGATCCTGATGTGCAGATAGGAGATGAGCTTGGTGAAAAAATGAAAGATATCACCGACCTTGGTAGAATTGCTGCGCAGTCAGCCAAGCAGGTTATCATCCATAAAATGAAGGATGCTGAGCGCGAAGTAATTTACGACATGTTTAAGGATCGTGTGGGTGAGGTTGTGAGTGGTATCGTTCAGCGTTTTGAACGTGGTAATATGGTTGTCAATCTTGGGAGAACCGACGCAATTCTGCCGAAAGATCAACAGATACCAAAACGCTCTTTTAAACAGGGTGATCGAATTAGAGCATATTTGAAAGAGGTACGCCAGACTAGTCGCGACTCTCAGTTGATTTTGTCGAGAACATGTGATGATTTTTTATCCAAGTTGTTTCATATGGAAGTTCCGGAAATGTCCGAAGGGATAGTTCGAGTCATGGGAGTTAGTCGTGAACCGGGCTTTCGCGCAAAGATTGCAGTGAGTTCTTCAGAAGGTGATGTTGATCCTGTGGGTGCCTGTGTTGGAATGAAAGGTTCACGAGTGCAAAATGTTGTACAGGAACTGCAGGGAGAGCGTATAGATATCGTCACCTGGAGTCCTGATCCGGCAAAATATGTGTATAATGCACTGGCTCCTGCCCATGTGAGTATGGTTATGGCGGATGAGGATGCAGGGTCTCTTCTGGTTGTCGTTCCCAATGATCAGCTATCGCTTGCGATTGGCAGGCAGGGACAAAATGTACGTTTGGCTTCAAAACTGATAAACTGGCGTATTGATGTTAAAAGCGAACAACGATATGCAAATCTGCAGAATGGTGGCTATCAGTCTCTTTTGAAACTTAAGGGTGTCGATGAATCTTTAGCGGATCAGTTGTTTGCCAAAGGTTTTATTTCGACAACAGTACTTGCTGAGAAAAGTGTTTCTGATCTGACTGTAATTAGAGCTATTGACGACGAATTTGCAGAGTCTCTTATCGATGAGGCGAAGGTTACGCCTTATGTTGAAGAGGTTGAAACTTCTGAAACAACAGATGGTAATGGAGAAGAAAGCGAATCTGCCGATGAGAAAGTTGTGGAAAGTGATGCCTCCGAAGAAAAAGCTGAAGCAGAGGCAGAAAGTGAAGATGGAAGTGAGGTATAGTGCGCATACGTTGTCTGTGTGAAAGCGTATTGAAAAAATGGCCATATCTTTACGAACGTGTTGTGCGTGCGGGAAAAAAATTCCCAAAGAAAAATTGCAACGTTTTGTTTGGAAAGATGGGCGGATACAGTTTGACGCCAACCAGTTGTTGTCGGGAAGAGGCGCCTATTGTTGTAGTAGCGAACGGTGTTATGCACTTTTTTTGAAAATGGAAAAAAAGTGGAAAAGGTTGTTTCGCCTTTAATATAAGAGTTTGAAATTATTCATCATTAATAAATAATCGGGCATACTGTTGTTGATGGATGAAATTACTGTTGCGATGTACTACAGGAGTGAAGGATGAGCAGAATCAGGATATATGAGTTGGCCAAAGAGGCTGGTATGAGTAGTAAAGCGCTGACCGATAAGCTAAAAGAACAGGGGTATGATGTGAAGGGTGCCAGTTCATCGGTTGACGAGGAAGCAGCTGAAGTTATCCGGGCAACTATTCTGAAATCTGCCAATACCGAACTTGTCGAGACACGAATTGACAGTAGCAAAAAAGGATCAACTGTTATCCGCCGCAGGTCAAAAGTGATCAAGCGAAAAGCTAAAGTGGTGGAAGAAGCTCCTGAACCAGAGGTTGAAGAGGCACAGGTTGAGCAGGTTAAAGAGAAAGAAGAGCTTTCAGAGCCTGTAGCTGAAGCTGCTCAGGATTCTTCGCCTGCTGAAACCGAAAAATCAGTTGTTGAAGCTGCGGAACCGGTAGTCAAAAAGGAAGATGTTTCGCAGGAAAAAGATAGAGAAGCTGCAGAGGTGGCCGAGTCCGCACCTGTTGAGACAACTGAGGAAGAACTGGTTGCTCCTGCAAGAGAGCAGAAAGAGGAAACTGAAGAGTCTGAGTCAGTTCCAGCGCAAAAGGCAGAACCGGAGAAAGAAAGCAAGAAAACGACACCGAAACCACCAGCAAGAAAAGGTATGGCCAGGGTTATTCGAACAATTGAATTACCCAAACAGGAAGAAAAACCAGCGCCAAGGCCACGAAAGAAAACAAACAGGCCTCCTCAGCATCGGCGTCCACAACCCGTGCAGCCAACTGCACCGGCACCTGGTCCTTCTGGCGATGGAGGACGATCGAAAAAGAAAGGAAAGAAAGGTGGGCAGTATGATGATAAGAGTAAAGGTACTGATAGCAGACGTGGGAAGAAAGGCTCAAAAAATGTAAAATTCACCCATTTTTCACAAGACTACAGGGGCAGGGATGGTGGTCGACGCAGAAAAGGCGGTAAACGTGGCCCGAAACCGGTTCTTGCTCCTTCTGAAATGAAAGCCAGTAAGAAAAAGTTTAAAGTTTTTGATACTATCAGTGTTGGTGATCTTGCCCAGCGCATGAAAAGTAAAGCAAGTGATGTTATCGCAAAGCTGATGGGTCTTGGTGTTATGGCAACAATTAATCAACCGGTTGATACAGAAACGGCCATGCTCATTGCGGCTGATTTTGGTTACGAGGTTGAGCAGGGTGTAACTGAAGAGATAGGTATTCAGTTACTGAACGAATCTGAAGCCGGTGGCGAAACCCAACCGAGATCTCCCGTTGTTACGGTGATGGGGCATGTTGATCATGGTAAAACTTCGATTCTGGATGCAATTCGTAAGACGGATGTTGCTCTCGGTGAAGCGGGTGGAATTACCCAGCATATCGGTGCGTATCATGTCAGATCCAGTTCCGGTGACGTTACTTTTGTTGATACACCGGGCCATGCTGCTTTTACTGAAATGCGTTCCCGTGGTGCCCAGGTAACCGATATTGTAGTTCTTGTGGTTGCTGCCGATGACGGTGTTATGGATCAAACCCGTGAGGCGATCCACCACGCACAAGCTGCAAATGTTCCGCTCATTGTTGCTGTGAATAAAATCGATAAAGAGAATGCGGATACTGACAGGGTTAAGCGAGAGCTTTCTGAATTGAATCTTATGCCTGAAGAATGGGGTGGAGATACAATGTTCTGTGATACCTCTGCAAAAAATAATATAGGTATCGATAATCTTCTTGAATCCATCCAGTTGCTTGCTGAAATCCTTGAACTCAAGGCCGATAGCACAAGAAAGGCCAGGGGACGGGTTGTGGAAGCGCAACTCGATAAAGGACGTGGGCCTGTCGCAACGGTTCTCATTCAGGATGGTACACTGCATCTTGGCGAACATTTTGTTGTTGGTCAATATAGCGGTAAAGTCAGGGCGATGCTTGACGACAAAGGCAAAAATCTCAAAGAAGCAGGGCCTGCAATGCCCGTGGAAGTTCAGGGGCTTGCCGGAGTACCCAGTGCTGGTGACGAATTTGTAGTTGTTACCGATGAAAAAATGGCCAGAAGTGTTTCCCAGGTCAGGTCTTTGAAGGCCAGAGAAAATGAGCTTGGCGCAAGCACAAAGATTTCCCTTGATAAGCTGTTTGAGCAGATGAGTGAAGGTGATGTCCAGGAGCTTCGTGTTGTTCTCCGGTCTGATGTTCAGGGAACGCTCGAAGCGTTTGCCAAGGCTGCGGAGGAGCTTTCGACCAAAGAAATCAAGGTTCGAGTGCTTCACGAAGGGACAGGGACAATTACTGAGTCTGATATACTTCTAGCCTCCGCCTCGGATGCAATTATTATAGGTTTTAATGTCAGGCCGTCGATTAAAGTTAAAGAACTTGCCACCAAGGAAAATGTTGATGTTCGTTCCTATGATGTTATTTACCATGCCCTTGACGACATACGAAAGGCAATGGTTGGCATGCTGGAGCCCACCTTTGAAGAAGAGGTTATTGGTCTTGCCGAAGTTCGCGATACATTTCAGGTGCCGAAAATCGGAACAATCGCTGGCTGTGCTGTTGTAGATGGCAAAATTTTGAGATCTGCAAGTGTTAGAGTTCTAAGAGACGGTGTTGTTATTTATACAGCGAAGATTGAATCACTCAGACGATTTAAAGACGATGTGAAAGAAGTTATGTCAGATTATGAATGTGGTATCGGGGTTGAGAAGTTCAATGATATTAAGGTCGGTGATAATCTCGAAGCTTTTGTCATGAAAGAAGTAGCAGCAACTCTTTGAAAAATGAAGGAATGATGTGATGTCCTGGGATCCCAAACAGACTCTTGATTCCATTGGAATTGGTGAGCAGCATCAGCAACAAAGATCTACTCGCGTGGCGGAAGCCATTCGAAATGAGTTGGCAACACTTCTTGTCAGCAAAGTCAGAGATCCTAAACTACTTGATGTTAATATATCGAGAGTTGAGGTGACAGGTGATTTGAGTCTGGCTCGGATTTATTTCAATGTCATGGACAGCCGGAAAAATCTTAAGGCTGCAACAGTTGGGCTTGACAGAGCAAAAGGATTTATGCGATCTCACATTGCTAAAACTCTTAATTTGCGCTTTACACCTGCACTAGAGTTTCGATATGATAATGTAGCGGATAAAGTAGCTGAGTTGGATGATATTTTTCAGGAAATTGCACATGAAAGGAACACAAGAAAAGATACTTCCACAGGAAATAGTTAAAGCTATTCAATCCGCCGGGAATGTTGTGTTATTTACTCATACTCATCCCGATGGTGATGCGCTTGGGTCTCTTTTTGGCTTTGCTGAAATCCTGGATTCGCTCGGGAAAAATGTGTTTTGTTTCTTGGAGGAACCTGTTTCTCATCTTTATGATTTCCTGCCGCAAAGCGACAGGGCTTCGGTAGCTTTTGATGAGTACCTTGATTTCGCAAAAACAGCAGGTGAAGACATTGTTGCTGTTGCCCTTGATTGTGGCGATTCTGACAGGCTTGGCAAATTTAAGGGTGAGTTTTTAAAAGTTACACCGTTTGTCGTTGTTGATCATCATCAGTCCCATAGGGATTTTGGAACTATGAGATGGGTTGCTGCTGATAGATCTTCGACAGGAGAGATGGTGTATGAGCTTGGTTTAGCCCTGAAAGGGGATATCACGTATAATTGTGCATATAATCTTTATGTTGCCATATGCACGGATACAGGTTCATTTCGTTATGAATGTACCCGGCCAAGAACGATGCAGGTTGCTGCTGAGCTACTTGAAAGAGGTGTGCAGGCACAGGAAGTGGGTGGTCACCTCTATGATAATTACAGCCCGGAAAGGCTGAAATTATTGGAGATGATTTTGTCAACCATGACCTTGAGTAGTTCTGACACCGTTGCTTTTATTCATGTGTCGCCACAAATGCTTAAGGAAAGTGGGGCTACACTTCAGGATGTAGAAGGATTTATCGATTTTCCACGCTCCATACGAACAGTAAAGGTTGCTGCTTTTGTCAAAGAAAGTAAGCCAGGTGTCGTTGCCGTGAGCTTACGGGCAAAGGGTGATTGTGACGTGGCAGCTATAGCAAAAGAGTTTAATGGCGGAGGTCATCGCAGTGCAGCCGGATTTCGCTGCTTGGATAAAACCATCGCCGAGGTACAGCGGGAAGTTGAAGAAAAAATTCACATGGCTCTGAAGTGAAAAAAAGAGGCAGGATCTGTTGTGCAGAAATGGCCGCAAGTGTGCAGTGTTAAATGAGTATTTTTGAAGCTGGTGTTTTTATTGTCGATAAGCCTGTTGACCTCACTTCATTTAAGGTGGTTGGTCGGCTGAGGCGTATTCTCAATATTAAAAAAGTAGGACATGCAGGGACATTGGATCCTTTTGCGACGGGTCTACTTGTTGTTTGTGCAGGACGACCTGCGACCAGGCTCATTTCGCAATTCATGGATGGAGAAAAAGAATATCTGGCAACCTTACGGCTTGGTGTAGAGACAGAAACTCTTGATACAGAAGGGGATGTAACCGCCAGAAGCAATGTTGGAGTTATCTCATCGGGAAAAATTGAAGAGTGTCTGGATAGTTACCGTGGCTCGCAGTTGCAGGTTCCGCCCGCTTACTCTGCGCTGAAACACAAAGGCAAACCACTCTACTATTATGCCCGTAAGGGGATAAAGATCGAAAAAGATGCTCGTCCTGTTAACATAAGTGTTCTGGAACGAACAGATGGCACTGGTGATGTCCAGGGTGTTGAAGCCGATCTGTCAATCAGGGTTGTGTGTAGCAAGGGAACGTATATTAGGACATTAGCCGCTGATGTCGGTTCCGATCTCGGGTGTGGAGCTCACCTTGTACAGTTGCGCAGAGTACGAAGTGGGTTTTTCTCAATTGCTGAAAGTCTCAGTTGGGATGAATTGACAGCTGAAGATGCATTTGATCGTTGTATGGAGAAGATGCTATCTGTTGAGGCGGTATGTAAACTATTGCAATAATCACTAGAGTTGGATACTGTATTCAATTCGGTGTTATATAAAAAGTATCTGGCACTCCCAGAAAGGGGGTGGACGCCTTTTTACAGATTTTATGTGGCAAGGCATCAACAGGTCTGCGGGGTTCGCCACCAAATTCACAGACCAGACACTGTTGTATCTAGTTGTTGAGTATCTAGGAAATTTTCTGCAAGTTTTTAAAAACAACGAACTGAAAAAATGTTTTTTGTTGTTCCTGCAGAAAATAGTTTATTAATGGTTATACATATCACGTATACATATATTATACCGTTTCAGGAGGTTAGTCGTGGCACAGTCAGCAGTTAAAAAAACCGAAATAATTGAGAAGTTTAAGGTACATCCAACAGACACAGGATCTTCTGAAGTTCAAATTGCTCTTCTTACCGATAGAATTCAATATTTGACAGAGCATTTTAAAACCCATAAAAAAGATCATCATTCACGACAGGGGCTATTAAAACTTGTCGGACAACGTCGTAGTCTGCTTGATTATCTCAAGAACAAAGATGTAAATAAGTATAGAACGATTCTGCAGGAACTTGGTCTTCGAAAGTAAGAGTTCGTCTGCAGCGTCGCTGGCAGTACGTGGCATAGTGCCGTTTTATTACCTCAAACAATTCACAGGTATTAGGGTTGTTTGAGGTTTTTGTTGTTTAAGTAAGTCCGAGAAAAGAGAGCATATGGAGCTGGTGGATAATCCAGTTGATTAATGGCGCTGTACCTTTCGCGGATGAGAAACATCTGGAGAAAACATGTTAAACAGAGTTGAAGCCGAAATAGGTGGAAAGACTATTTCCATCGAAACAGGAAAAATTGCCAAGCAAGCCACGGGGTCTGTCGTTGTCAGCTGTGGAGAAACGGTTGTCCTGATTACTGCGGTGTGTGGAGAAAGCAAACCGGAAGCAGGATTTTTACCGTTAACTATAGAATATCAGGAAAAATTAGCCTCTGTTGGCAGAATTCCCGGTAATTATTTTCGTCGGGAAATCGGTAGACCCAGTGATAACGAAATCCTCACTTGTAGAATTATAGACCGTCCGATGAGGCCACTATTCGCTGATGGGTTTTGTGCTGAAACTCAGGTTATTGCAACGGTTCTTTCGGCAGACCAGGAAATTCAGCCGGATATGCTTGCCTTAACCGGAGCATCATGTGCCCTGACTTTATCCGACGCTCCTTTTAACGGACCGGTTGCCGGGGCAAGAGTAGGTTTTGTAGATGGAGAATATATACTTAACCCTACCGTTTCCGAGTTGAAAAATTCTTCGATGGATATCGTTGTAGCCTGCACCAGAAAAGCTGTAGTTATGGTTGAGGGTAAAGCTGATGAACTCAGTGAAGATGAGATTTTATCTGCGATATTTTATGTGTTCGATCAGGTACAGCCCTTAATTGATATTCAGGAAGAATTACAAAAATCAGCTGGTAAGAAAAAACGAGAGGTTGAATCTGTTCAGATTGACGAAGCTCTTCAAGCCAAAGTTCGTGAGATTGCTGCAAGTGGGATGGAAAATGTCTTTAATACATCCGACAAACTCGAAAGACAAGATGTCTACAGAGGGTTAAAGGCAGAGGTTGTCGAAGCTCTTGATCCTGAAGGTGAACGTGCAAGGGAGATTGGTGACCTGCTCTCCGCTTATAAAAAATCGTATATGCGGCAGAAAATTGCCGATACTGAGCTGAGAATTGGTGGTCGAAAGTTTGACGAAATCAGGGATATTGCCTGTGAAGCAGAGTATATTCCCCGAGCCCACGGATCTGCACTTTTTACCCGTGGAGAGACCCAGGCACTCGTTTCTACTACACTTGGCAGTGAACGTGATAAACAACGGGTTGAAACACTCAATGGCGAAGAGATGCGCAGGTTTATGCTTCACTACAATTTTCCTCCGTATTGCGTTGGTGAAGCTCGTTTTCTGCGCGGCCCGTCGAGAAGAGATATTGGCCATGGTACGCTGGCTACCCGGGGATTGGAGGCGGTTTTACCGTCGGAAGAAGATTTTCCCTACTCCATTCGCGTGGTCTCTGAGATTCTGGAATCCAACGGTTCATCTTCCATGGCTACAGTTTGTGGCGGCAGTATGGCGATGATGGATGCTGGTGTTCCTCTGAAACGCCCTGTTTCAGGTATTGCCATGGGGCTTATCAAGGAAGGCGAAAAGGTGATGATTCTTTCTGATATTCTTGGGGATGAAGATCATCTTGGTGACATGGATTTTAAAGTCGTCGGAACCTGTGATGGTATCACCGCTCTGCAGATGGATATTAAAATTGACGGTGTGAGTCGTGACATAATGGGTACGGCACTCACTCAGGCTAAAGACGGTCGATTACATATCCTTTCAGAGATGGAAAAGGGAATATCTGAAGCCCGGGATGGTGTTGTCGACCATGCACCGAAATATTTTGTTCATAAAATTAATCCGGACAAAATACGCGATATAATCGGCCCTGGCGGTAAAATCATCAAAGAATTGTCTGCAGAATTTGATGCTAAAATTGAAGTCGATGATACTGGCCTTGTAAAAATGTTTGCTCTTAATGGAACTCTTGCAGAAGCTTTGGTAGAAAAGGTTAAGGCAATAACAGCAGAAGCAGAAGTCGGTGCTGTTTATAAGGGTGTTGTTAAAACCATTAAGGATTTTGGTGCTTTTGTTGAAATTTTACCGGGCACTGATGGTCTTGTACATATTTCGGAGCTCGATCATAAGCGTGTGGCAAAAGTGACCGACATTTTAAAGGAAGGCGATGAGATTGAAGTAAAGGTTCTCGATGTTGATAATCGTGGCCGAATTCGCTTGAGTCGTAAGGCTTTACTTGAAAAATAGTTTTACCACAAGCTGTGAATAGTTTATTTTAAAAGGCCGATTCCTTTAGAGGTGTCGGCCTTTTTTTATTGTTTATATTGACACTCTGAACACAAACGATACTCAAAATGGATACTGTTACACTGGATTTTTGCTGGTTGATTCCTGAGAAGATACGGGATATCAGTTTGCCCGGATACGAAACCGAAGGTTCAGCCGGAATGGACGTAGAGGCGGGATTGGAGCAGAGTATTGAAATGTTGCCTGGTGATATTGTACTGGTACCAACCGGTTGGGCAGTTGCTATTCCACCCGACTACGAATTACAAGTTAGGCCGCGCAGCGGTATTGCCGTAAAGCATGGAATTACTTTGGTAAACAGTCCTGGGACTATAGATTCAGACTATCGGGGTGAAGTGAAAATTGCCCTTATTAACCTGGGCCGTAAATCATTTACCATTTGTCGTGGAGATCGGATTGCACAGCTTGTACTTGCTCAGGTCGCAAAGGCTGCAATACATGAGGTGAAGGTGTTAGATGTAACCGCAAGGGGTAGTGGGGGGTTTGGTCATACAGGAGTATAATTAAGATGCGTTTTTCTGTACTTGGAAGTGGCAGTAAAGGTAATTCGGTGTACCTGGAAAGCGGCACGACAGGAATTTTGATCGATGCTGGATTTTCCGGCAAGGAAATAAGTCGACGCCTGAAGAGTATAGACAGAGATCTGACTAATATATCGGCGCTGTTTCTGACCCATGAGCATGGCGATCATATAAGCGGGGCAGGTGTCATCTCAAGAAAATGTTCCATTCCGGTATACGCAAACTCCGGTACCTTTGCTGTCGCTGAGACGCGGCTTGGGAAACTCTTTGCTAAAAATGAATTTGAAACAGGTGATACACTTAAGGTTGGTGATCTGCGGGTGAGATCATTCAGGATTTCTCATGATACTGCAGATCCGGTTGGCTTTGTGGTGAGTGATGGTAATTTCAGTGTTGGATACTGTACGGATACCGGAAAGGTTTCGCATCTGATAGGGAGGAGACTGGCAGATTGTGATGCAATTATCCTAGAGTTTAATCACAATCTGCAGATGTTGAAAAATGGTCCCTATCCGCTACCTCTTCAGCAGCGTGTCAGATCAAGCCGCGGGCATCTTTCCAATGAAGATGGAGCACAGTTTCTTGCCAATTTGATGGGCGAACAACTGCAAATTGCTGTTCTTGCCCATCTGAGTGAGACCAATAATACGCCGGAGCTTGCAAAAGTAGCGGCGCTGGACGTTGTGTCGGACTGGGAGGAGACCGCATTGGTCGTCGCGCATCAGGATTGTGCTACTCAGCTTTTCTCCTTTAGATGCAAGTGATTCTGCTGCTTGATATGCTAACCTTTTGGCAGTTGTATACGTTTATCCTTAGGTTTTTTAAGGTTTCTTTTATACAAAATGAATGTTTTGCCAATGAGTTGAACAAGAGCACTACCTGTCTGTTCAGCCACATTCTGGCTTGTACTATGTTTTTCTGCATTACTGTTACTGCCGATTTTGACCTTAACAAGTTCATGGTTGGAGAGTTCTGTGCTGACTGTATCGAGAACCCCCTGACTGATTCCATCTTTACCGATATGCACAAGGGCACTCAAAGGATGGGCCAGTCTTTTTAAAAATTTCTTCTGGCGAGCTGTAATTGTGGGAGATACTGGCTTCTTCTCTTCAGACATCGTGTTCGATTCCTTCTCTTTATGTTTTGTTTTTCCTCACAGGCTTTATGTAGAAAGGCACTAACTGAGTAAGTTCTTGAAAATTTCATATCCACCAACCCAGGTACCTATCGCAGAGCCAAGACCGGTCAAAATAAAGACGAGAAATACTCTGAGCAAGCGGTTTTTCCACCAGCCGGTAAATGTTCCTATATCGTCGCCTGCTGTTTCAAATTCTCTAACCACGGGTGGACAGACCATTACCTGAATAAAAGCAGTGACATATCCTGCTCCAATTACGGGTGTGAGGCTGGTTATCGGAGCAGCAACAAAGGCACCAAGTGTTGTTAAAGGATGGGCCAAAGCAAGCAGTGCGCCAATCGCCGATGGAATTCCATTCGCAACGATCCAATACATCAGGTTTGCACCGGCAACAGACGCACCTTTTTGGGCACCGATAACTGCAATGGATCCAAGGATGAGAAATGGTATACCCCAGCCGAGAATTTTATATCCTTTGGAGATTGGCGGTATTTGGGTAATTGGCTCAATGTTCTGTTTATTGTCTACATCAAATTTGTCGATCATTCCCTGTACGTGACCGGCACCGACTATTGCTACAATTTTTTTGCCCGGAGACGATTTTATTTTTTCCACCAGGTAGGTATCCCGTTCATCAATCAGAACCCGTTTCAAATCCGGAAGTGTCTCGCCAAGTTCTGCCATAAGTTCTGTAAGAACATCCTGCTGCTTGATTTCCTGTAGTTTTTCTTCACTGATTTCGCTTTTGTCAAAGAGACTGGCAAAAAGAGAGGATATGAGATAACCTTTTTTAAAAAAAGAGGTCGATTTCCAGGCACGACGCAGGGTTATTCGTACATCTCTGTCGCAGAGGGAAAGAGGTATCTTTAACTCTTTTGCAGTAGTCGCTGCCATCATAAGTTCGGCGCCCGGAGTGACTCCGAGTTGGCTGCCGAGCCGTTTCTGGTAAGAGGCCATGAGCAGGCTGACCATCAATGTGGAGAGTTGCTTGTTTTTTATAATCTCCTTCAGGTCAAGTGACTGCCAGCGTTTTTTTTGTGTAAGCGCCTGGTAACGTTTGTCGTCAAGTTCAAGGCAGACACAATCAGGTTTCTCCTGTGAAATCACTGTTTGTACCAGATCAACAGATTCTTGAGAAATATGAGCGGTTCCTACGAGGATGATGGTTTTGTCGAGGTGCGAAATAATGTGTACATCACGTTCGTAGGAGTGGGCGGGAAATGGTGATTCTGTCATGAAGGACTCTTATAAAATTTGTATGACTCAGCTCCGAAATACCCCCCCAAAAAAAAAGTGTAGCAGGGGCGATATGTTCAGGCGGAGTATATATGGAAATAATATCAGAAAGGCTCTTTAAGAAATTATTACATCAGTACGTTAAACTTTTTTCAGTCTTAGTTTACTGCCAGGGTGAATGAGATTGGATTTTAAATTGTTCCATTTTTTAATATCAGCGGTGGTTGCGCGGAATTTTCTTGAAATTGTCCACAGCGAATCACCGGATCGGACATTGTACCACTGAAACGGTTCATTGGACTTGCCGCCAAGGACTTTTATTTTATCTGCAGTGAGTACAAGGTGATGAGGTGCCGATATGGAATGGTTTGTGTTCTTTGCAACCCTTCTGTCTGCTTGGGATCTCTTGTCAATGTAAAGTGCGAGTTGTTGGCCAGCTCGGATTGAATGAGCATTTTTTAATCCGTTCCATTCTACAATCATGGCAGGTGGAACCCGGTACAGCCGAGCAATCTTTGAAACTGTGTCACCGGGTTTTATCCGGTGCAGTATAAGGCTGTCTCTGTAGGCGGCCATAGCACCTTTGGATCCTTCCGGGAGAAGCTGGTAGGTTATGGTGGAGTAGGGAACCCTCAGGTTACTGCCATAAGAGAGGTTATTGCTGTGCAAGTTGTTTACCTTAAGAATGGTGGTTTTGTTGACACCAAATTTTGAACATATTTTTGTAAGAGTATCACCTTTTCGAATTTTATATGTTTTGTATCCGGTGCTGACGATACTATGTAGGCGAGAAAGGTTTTTCTGCGCAGTAACAGCTGTAGATTCAGGGATCTTCACGTCATAACTGGTGACATTCGGAGGTGTTCTATTCTGACGCAACTCCCTGTTTAACTGCTTTATGACCTTTGTGTTACTGTTACTTATCATTGCAATGGCATTCAGGTTCATGCCAGGCCCTACTGTCAAAGTGTCGTATTGCAGAGGTGTCTGGTAGTTGATATTGTAAAAACCGTATTTCTCTGGAGTTTTTGCGATAAGAAGTGCTGCAATGAGTTTGGGCACATATCGTTTGGTTTCAATTCTCAGGTATCTGCGGCTGGCCAAATCCCAAAAATTATCAACTTTGTGTCTTTTCAGTCCGTTACGTATTTTCCCCGGTCCTCCGTTATAGGCTGCAACTGCGAGGTGCCAGTTTCCAAATTCTTTGTACAAATCAGACAAATAGGCTGCTGCAGCTTTGGTAGATTTCACTGCGTCGCGTCTCTCGTCGACATATCTGTCTATTTTTAAATGATACTGTTTACCAGTGCCTTTCATAAATTGCCAGAGTCCGACAGCTTTTGAGCGGGAGTAGGCCAGTTGGTTAAATCCGCTTTCAATCATTGAGAGGTAGACGAGATCCAGAGGAAGACCTGCTGTGGCGAGCTCTTTTTCCATCATTGCCCGATATGCTGTAGATCGCGCTAGCCAGCGAGCAAATTGTTTTCTCTGTTTTGTCTGAAACAGGTTGAGGTACATCTCAACCTGTTTGTTATGCCAGAGAGGGAAGTCATACACGACATCTTCAGGAGGCTGTTTGCTGACCGGTGATGGTTTTTCGTTCCAGATCCCGGTTTTGCTGAGGGCAACAAGTTCTTCATCAAGGCACATTTCAGGTTCGATAGCCTGCAACTGATAATCTGCCTCTTCTGTTACAGATGTTAAAGAAGTATTTTTTTCAGGGACAGGGGTATGGTTAAATGCTACATCAGATATGTTGGCACAACCCGAAAGAATGAGAAAAGGGGTCAAAAAAAGAAAAACTCTTTTCAGGTTAAGAAATATAAAAATCATTTAAGAGACCAGATAGATAATGGAGTTTAAGAGAATATGAAAAGACTGAAAATTAAAAATAATAGTCTGTTGAGATATCCCGGATAACAATGTACATTCATGACATCAGAATTGTTAACACAATTGCTACTCATTTAAAACCGAACTGCTGCTGAATTGCAAGTAATATACTCTTTGCAGCCTGACAAATCGGGGAAAATAAAGTGTCATGCTAAAAAAGTTTTTTTGGTTTCTTATAATTGTCAGTTTCTCTGCCTGCATAGCTGTGGCATGTGGCTTATACTGGAAAGTTGTTGTTGATCCGGGCAAGGAAATATTACCTGAAAATATTCACAGTATTCTCGGTCGTGAAAGTCATGTGTTTTACAGTGATGGAACAACCAAACTTGGTGTCTTTTTTGATAAGGCCCATCGTCAGTATGTGACGTACTCCGAAATTCCTAGGAATTTTGTCAATGCCCTGGTCGCGTCTGAAGACAATCGTTTTTTTGATCATTTTGGCTTTGATATAGTCGGTATACTACGAGCGACTATTAAAAATATTCAGGCTGGTCGTGTTGTTCAGGGTGGAAGCACACTAACCCAACAGACCGCAAAAAATCTTTTTAAACGATCTGAACGATCATTTGAGGCAAAGCTTAAAGAGCTGCTTTATGCCCTGCGACTCGAGTACTATTATCCCAAAGAGAAGATATTTGAATTTTATGCAAACCAGTTTTATGTCAGTGGCAATGGTCATGGTCTGGGCGTTGCTGCACGCTATTATTTTGACAAAAAACCTGAAGAATTATCGCTCGTTGAATGTGCTTTTATTGCAGGCAGTGTGAAAAGACCAAACTACTACAATCCGTTTATAAAAAAGACTGAGGCATCTGCTGCGACAGCTCGTTCCCGTGCTGCAGTTCGGCTTAAATACGTTTTGACTAAGATGCGCGGCTTGGGGATGATAAGTGATTTTACTCTTCATGAGGCGCTGGCCAAAGGTATTGTCTTTGAAAAAGGTAAGGTTGGTTTCGCTTTGGACTATGCTATGGAGCAGGTAAAAGACGCTGTCTCGAGCAATGAGATTCTTTCCGCACTCGAAGCCCACGATATTACCAATGTCGCGACATCAGGCATTCGGATAATCACCACTATTGATAAAGAACTGCAGAATAAAACACTTACTATTCTTCGTAATGAGCTTTCAAGGCTCGATGTACGTCTCCGTGGCTATGAAAGAGAAGATATACAGAAAGAATTGGCAGATTTACAGTACAGTGGTGATTCCCATCTCAAAAAAGACGCTTTTCTCTTTGGCACAATAGAGAGTAAGGAAGGGGAAGGACAAGATACAAAGATCTTTGTCCAGCTTGATAAAAAACTTGGTAAAGCGCTTATAACCGCTAAAGGACTAACCAGCCTTGTCAGGGCCCGGGTGAAATGGCAGAAAAATTTATGGAGCGAACCTGTCGCCGAAGATCTTGACGTTTTTATCGAATCCCTCGAGCCAGGCGATCGTGTCTGGGTTCGTGTTCTCTCGGTTTCTGAAGATTCTCTGGTTGAACTTGAACTGGAAAAGTATCCTCAGGTTCAGGGCGGGGCACTGGTTATGAAAGATGGTGCCATAAAAGGTATGGCGGGTGGCTCTGAGAACAGATTCTTTAACCGGGCTATCCAGGCTAAAAGAACAATGGGTTCTGCTTTTAAACCACTGGTTTTCGCTGCAGCCCTTCAACTTGGCTGGAACAGCACGGACGTGTTGAAGAACAACAGGAATGTATTTGTTTATCATAATCAGCCATATTTCCCCCGCCCGGATCATCATAGTCCTTATACCTGGGTGTCCATGAGCTGGGCTGGAGTGCATTCAGAAAATGTGGCCTCGGTCTGGTTATTGTCGCACCTCTGCGATCAACTCTCTTCCCTTCAGTTCAAGGAAGTTGCTGCAAAAGTTGGCTTGAGCCCCAAGGTTGTCGATGGAGAGGAAGAACCATACCGAACGTATAGTGCTCGAATCAGGGATCGCTATGGTATTCAAGTCAACAGGGAAACGTTACGTGAAGCTGCGTATCGGGCAGCTGTTGAGAATTTGGAGACAGATTTTATTTTTGACGGCATGACAGAGGAATATAAGCAATTAAAAGGTCTTCGCTATGGAAGAAATTTTGATGTTTTTGCTGCTGATCTAAAAAAACAACTACAGGATGGTGAGAAAAACCTTACTCAATACGAAAAAAAGGAACTCAACTTACGGAAATCTCTCCTTAAAAATTATTATTTGCTTTTAGTTCCACTACGGAAACAGTTTGAAACATACCAGATAGCTGTAGACACGGGTGAAACTGTTGTTGATTATAATCCATTTGATATAGTGGAAAAAAACAGTGGATTGTATGTCGATAATCGTACTGGAAAGTTTTCTTTTCAAGTGGCAGATGGAACGAAGGAATACATGCAACGTATTGAAGATACTGATCTTCGTCGTTACCTGCAGGCAATGGATGACATTGACAGGCAACTCTTCTGGGAAAAGGTTCAATTGAATGGAAGCCTTTCGGTTGGTGCTTTTGATAAAGTTGAGCAGCAGGTAGGGCATGAGTTTCAAAAAATGCTTAAGAAGCTTCCCTATAGCAGTGATACTCTGGCCCATGTGGAGGATTTTCGAATTACTGTCGGGCTGTACTATCTTATCGAGTTAGGTAAACAGCTCGGAATAAAAAGCGTATTGGAGCCGGTACTCTCTTTTCCATTGGGTTCCAATGTTGTCTCTTTATTGGAAGCCACAAGGATGTATGAGGGCCTGGTCACGGGAACCGTGACAACGTTTGAAGATAAAAAAGATGATGATGATAATGACGCACTGGCAATTATTGATCGGATAGAGTCGGCAGATGGTGAGATTTTGTACCGGCCCAGGCCCATTCGTAAAACTATAATCGGCCGGCAATCTTCTCTTTCCGTAGGACATATTCTTGAAAATGTAGTGAAATTTGGTACAGGACGAATGGCGGGCAAAAGGGTAAGACTGAATAAAGATCGCAGGGGACTCGATCCTGAATTCAGTGATATGGATTTACCTATCCCACTTCTTGGCAAAACGGGGACGGCAAACAGGTACACAAATGCATCGTTTTTTGGGTATCTCCCCGGTATTAACGAAAATAAAACTGCTCTGGCAATAAAGGATGGCTACAGTATTGGAGTATATGTTGGGTTTGATAATAATAAGTCCATGCGACGAAAAAGCAGCCGGATCAGTGGATCAGCTGGTGCACTGCCTGCGTGGTGCTCAATTGTGAATGTATTGCTGGATGAGGGAGAACTGGCGAGCAGACTTGACCCGGTGGATCTTTCGTTTTATGGTCTTGTGATCAAAAGAGAAGCAGGTGCACTGGTCAATGTCCGAGTAGATCCCAAACAGGGTGGTGTTGTTGTCGAACCGGTTGAGATGGTGAGTGAGAGTACTCGTGATATTCCATCTATTCTCACCTTTGGTGAAAAAACAGAAGCAGGAAGATTGCGGCCGAACAGATATTATCAGCCGTTTTGGAAAACCATGGATGGTGATGTACAATAATATTGTATCTTCCGGTAGATGCCTTTTTTGCGCTTATCGGTTAAGTTTTATATTGTATTCGTCGATAGATGTAACGGGAAGATGTTATGAGCCATGTTTTTATTGAGAAAAAATATGAAAAAAATTGTTAAAATAGCGTGTAGTGTTTTGCTTGCGGCAGGTTTAACAGGGTGTGGTATCCCTGACAAACACATGGTAAGTCAGCCGATTGATAAAAGATATATGAGTAAGCAGTCACCTGTATATAGTACGCCTGACACTAGTAAACCCAAAACTGTACCCCGCCCGCCGTACTTACAGATTGAAGAACCCCAGGCAACAGTTTTTGAAGAAGATGTAGAAACTAGTCTGCCGTCTATGATTTATATCGGTGACAGAATTCATGAGTACAGCCGAAAGCTTGAACTCTGGAAAGAACTGGATAGTCAGTCCGTGAGCATGGATTTGAAAAAAGACGAAACTGAGCGGATGGTGACCTGCTTTCGCAGGCTACAGAATGTGATGAATGGGTACGGTATGCTTCGTACTAAAATCCTGCAGATGCAAACAATTGAAAAAGCAGAGAAGGTTTCTAACGAAGAGATTTTTGTGTTGCAGAAAAATGATATATCCTTTCTGGAAAGTTCCTGTGGCCGTTTGCTGACTGACTCTAAAGACCAGAGTGTCGGCTGGAGTCAGCGCGAAGAAAAGGCTGATCTCTCGCAACTGGAAACTTTAATAGACAGAAACGCAGAGAATAAAGAGTACGAAGAAATAATACAGGTTTGGTTGCGGATTCCGGAATTTCAAAGAAGCCGTATTCATCTGAGGACGAAAATTCTCTATGGCAATGCATTAATGTTTCTCCATCAGGAAGAAAAAGCGGCAGAAATATATCAACAGGTCGTTGATCAGATGTCTGACTCTGAACATCAGGCTACAGACCTTGTCTCTTTAAGGAAGATTCTTGCAGATCTCTACACAGCTTCTGCTCAGTATAAATCAGCGGCAGAGCAATACAAGAAAATATCAGAAGATTATTCAACGCTGGGTCGGCTTGAAGAGTGGTCAAAGATGCAGTTGTCTATTCTCAATAAATCTTCTGTTGGAGATCCGAAGATTACAGAATACTCGTCCCTTCTGAGAAATTTCCTCGGTTTTATTCCCGAAAGAGATGGATATAAAGTTGTATGGCAGGCTGAAAAATTTCTCACCAACTACCCCTATTCACCAGTGGCTTCTAATGTTGATTTTATAAAAGAAGCTGTCGTTCAGGGTGCGGATAGTTGGTTTTCAAGTTTAATCGCTGAAGTTGATACGTTTAAAGAGGAAAAAAAGTTTGAGGAGGCGTTGGAATTTCTGGAAACGATACCGACAGATATCTTGTCAGCAGACCACCAAATTCAAATCAAAGAAAAGAATGAAGAAGTATTGCTTGCTGAAGCAGTTGAGCGGGAAACCGAAAAAATGGCTCTCGTTCAGGAGCTTCAGCACCAGTGGAATAACGGAATGGTATTGGCCAAAGATGGCAAATATGATGAGGCAATAGTTGTTTTCACAAATTTGCTGGATACTGAATATTCAGCAAAAGCTGAAAATAAGCTTAATGAATTATCTCTTGAAGCTGCAAAAACGGACAGAAAAAAAGCGGCAAATCTTTTCGTTCGGTTTACCAAGACGACTGATATGGAAAGTCGGAAGAAATTGCTTGTTGAATCCAGAAAACTTCTAAAAAATATTCTGGTAAAATACCCTGAGGTTGAGATTGGTGCCAAAGTGCGTAAAAATATAGAGAGGGTGGAATTGGAAATGAATGCAATTGATCCAGCCCTTGTGATCATGGCCGACCAGGAAGAAGAATTACAATCTGAAGTAGATGGTGCAGACAGTATCTTCGCAATGCCTGGATCAACGATGGAAATCGAGCAACAGCCGGTTATCGAGTCTGATTTAAAGACGGAATAGGGCCGAAGGGAACATTTGATTTGTTCTTAAAATGTAAAAGGGGTGTGGAATAGTTACTATTATTCTTTCAACTGTATTTTGAGGAATCCATCAACAACGGAAATGGATTCGACTCCGTCTCCAAAAGCCTGCCAGAAGCCGTCATCATTTCCAAATTCCTGAATCAGGTCAACATTTTTCAGCCCGCCCAGCCATGCGTTGGGCATGGGCACTCCCATGAGACTGACCCCTTTGAGTTTGATAACGGGTCTGCCTTTTCTGTATGCAAGTTCTGCTCCCGCCTTAATTTTTAGAGTTTGGCCACCTAGTACAGGGAAATCAGGATCAAGTGGTATGAGGAGTTTCAAACTGATCATGTTCTCACTGAGGTCAATGGCAAGCTGGTCAGCAAGATCTGTGTTTTTGGCAAGCATGGCGTTGATTTCCCTTTCTGTGAAATTGATCTCACGGGATCCACCTTCTTCACTGTATTTTTCAGGGATAAGAGTGCCATCGCTGGTGAATTCTTTTGGTTGATTGTTTAATCCTTCAAAGGTTTCGAGTTTTGAACTCAGTTGCTGCTCTTCTTTTTCGGTGAGCACAACGGGTTTAAAAGGCCCTGGAAAGAGTAGCAGTTTGATGGCAAAGGCTGTGACAAAGATAGAAATGCATGTCGCGCCCACAACCATGGCAAAGACCTGAAGACCGGAAAACCCCTGTTTGTGCTTGGGTTTGGCTTGAATTTGTATTTTATTTGTCATAGTATATCCTGTCGTATTTCTGTTGTTGGCAAGGATATATTTATCCCTGCCAAGTGTACAAGTTGCATGGTATGAGGCTAATATACCATATTTAAAAGCTATTCTCTTGTGAACTATGTGGTATAAGAAATAAGCATGTAGTTGTGGATGGAGAGATGGTGCAAAAATCATTTAGAGGGGAGGGAGAAAAATGGCGAAAAAAATTCTGGTTCCACTGGCAGAAGGTTTTGAGATGATAGAAGCATTGAGTATCGTTGATGTTTTCAGACGGGCGGCCTGTTCTGTTGATTTGGCAGCAGTGGGGAATTCTTTGCAGGTGACATCTTCTCACAACGTTCCTGTTATAGCCGATAAACTTTTGGAGCAATGCGGAGATGAAGAATATAATTTGATTGTGCTTCCAGGGGGAATTCCAGGTGCCGAAAATCTCAAAAACTCAGAAATCCTTGCCAGTCTTCTAAAAAAACAGAACGATGCAAACAGGTTATACGGGGCTATCTGCGCGTCTCCTGCTGTTGTACTCGAACATCATGGCCTGCTCGACGGGAAAAAAGCTACCTGCCATCCCGGCTTTGTGGACAAACTCAGTTCTGCAGAGCATGCAGGAGAAAAAGTGGTGACCGACGGAAACTGCGTTACCAGTAAAGGTGCAGGTACTTCCATCGATTTTGCTTTGGAATTGCTCGGTATCCTTATGGGCGAAGAAAAGAAAAAGGAAGTAGCTCAGGGCATGGCCATTGAACAGTAGAAGCCGTCCTTTCTCTTGTTTCTGCGATACCATCAGCTATGGCCATTGTCGATTGAATAGGTGAGAAGCTCTTCGAGAGAGACAAAATTCAATGTTGCTTCATGGGTTGCCATGAGGTTGACCTGGGGTGCTGCTCCGTGGTCAAGGGCTTCTTTCCAGCGCGAGGCACAGAGACACCAGCGATCACCCGGCTTAAGTCCGTGGAACCCTGACAAGGGCATGGGTGTTGACAGATCATTACCCCGGGCTTTGGAAAACTCAAGAAATTCTTTTGTCACTTGAATGCAGACACTGTGGACACCATAGTCGTCGGCTGTGACTTTACAGTTCCCCTCCCGGGTAAAACCTGTCATCGGTTCTGTGCTGCAAATTTCCAGTGGGGTTCCAAGAACATTTTTATGATTTGCCATTGGGGCGTCTCCTTCTTGTGGTATTAAAAACTCGTTTCATAGATGAGAATTGTTTTCATATGATAATGATTGTATGATAAATGGCAAATTTCTTTTACGATTCCATTTGTAAAATGGTTAAAAGTAAACGGTAGGTAAAGCCCCACAGAAAATAGTCATCCAGGGCATAGGCAGGGAAAAATTGTCCAGGCAGCATTTCTACTTGCTGGTGTAATGATCTGTTTTTAAATTGCTGTACATCCAGCCAGCAGCTTCCTTGGATTTCTTTTTCATCGAGCTTGATGGTGGGAATGGCAGGAAGATTAAATATATATGGTTGTACCCATAACGGATTGCTGAAATTTCGTCCGGCAGGTTCCAGGGGGAGGGTTTTGTCCAGTTGATTTTTGCTGAGGAGTATGCCTGTTTCCTCACGAGTTTCCCGAATACAGGTCTCCAGCAGGTTTTTATCAACTAACTCTTTACGTCCACCGGGAAAAGAAAAATGCCCTGACCAGGGATCGTGCGGATGAGTCGCTCTTCTCAATATTAAAAAAGTTTCGTGTGGAGCAAAATTTCTGATTATTGCAACGGCGGCTGTTCCTGTTTTGGGTGGCATTGACATATGTTTTAGGATGTAGTGCAAATTATATAGTTGGTGATTCTACTGGTGGACTATTTATACAAGGTACCTGTTTTGAGCAGTGATGCAAAGCAGCTTGTGTTATAGTATTGCCTGTTCGTCAATTATTTTCTTTACCATTGGAGCAGATAATGAGATATGATGTCACTGTTTTTCGCCCCTATCCGTTTAAAGTTGGCCAGAAAATCCGTATTGAAGAAACTCGCAGACAAGGTGATTGGGAAATTGCTGCTGTTAATGAACATACACTTACCCTCCGCTGTCCAATTTCTAAAAAAGAGTTTGAATGGACGAAATTCTGTTATATGGTTGATGAAGAAAAAGCGGTGAAGTGGCCTCGCTGATTGTGTAAAATTATTAACTGAATATCTATGTGTCTTCTCTTTTTTTCCTACAAAACAACACCAGGCTACAAACTGGTACTTGCTGCAAATCGTGATGAATTCCTCGTCAGGCCAACAGAGCCACTTGCTTTTCTGGATACCAGTAAGACAATTCTTGCGGGGCTGGATGTGCAGGGAGGTGGTACTTGGCTTGGTATTACCTCTGGTCTGAGACTAGGTGCTTTGACCAATTATCGCGCAGTTGCGGATAATCGTTTGGGTGCACCATCCCGGGGTGAGATTTTAATGGATTATTTTACCGGGAAGAAGAGCGCTCAGGATTATATTCAGTCCCTGGCGGAAAGAGGAGCAACGTATAACGGGTTTAATGTGATTACGGGTGACGGTGAGGCCCTCTATTATTACTCAAACCGAGGGCCAAAACCGTGTGCTCTTGAACCAGGTTTTTACGGCCTTTGCAATCACCTGCTTGATACTCCATGGCCTAAAGTCAAAAGGGGAAAAGAATTGCTGCGTTCGGCAATGGTTGAATCGGACAGGATCGACCATTACCAGCTCTTTTCACTTCTTGAAGACAGCTGGTGTCCTCCAAAAAAACAATTGCCGGATACGGGAATCGGGATGGAATGGGAACAATTACTCAGTTCCATGTTTATTAATGGAGAAACGTATGGGACCCGATCATCAGCAGTGATTACAATAGATGCTGAAGATCGGGTTGAGTTTAGCGAAAAGAGTTATTGTCGATCCCTATCAAAAGATCGTTTGTCTTCTTCCGTTATTCAGCACCAGTTTAATGCAGATGCTTTTTAACGACAAAATAGAGTACCGGCACTGCCATTCGACTAATCAGCAGTGAGGCTATTTCCCCAAACATAAGTGATATGGCCAGGCCCTGGAATATTGGATCGGCCAGTATAACCGAAGCACCGATGACTACGGCCAGAGCCGTTAGCAGCATGGGTCTGAAACGGATAGCACCGGCATCGACTACGGCCTTGGCAAGGGGTTCTCCCTGTCTGATGCGCAGCTCGATAAAGTCAACGAGGATGATCGAGTTTCGAACCACAATACCTCCCCCCGCCATAAAACCGATCATCGATGTGGCTGTGAAAAATGCACCAAAAGCCCAGTGCGCAGGCAGAATGCCGATAAGTGAGAAGGGGATGGCCGCCATAACAACAAGCGGAGTAATATAATTTTTAAACCAGCCCACCATCAGCATATAGATGAGCACCATAACCACACAAAATGCAAGGCCAAGATCGCGGAATACCTCAAGAGTAATATGCCACTCGCCGTCCCATTTCATTGCTGGCTCACTGTCTGAAAAGGGCTGATTCATATTGTATATTTTGACATTATTCTGTCGACCGCCAAAATCCCGGCCATCAAGTTTTGCCAGTTTTTTATTCATATCGAGTATAGCGTAAACGGGGCTTTCAACCGTGTCTGCTACATCGGCTGTGATATAAATAACCGGTTTAAGGTTTTTACGGTATATAGGTTGTTCTACCTGGTGTTCCGAAACAACGATGAGCTCACGCAGGGGAACCAGTGGTGCATTTGGATTTGTGGCAGAACGAAGAGAAATATTTAAAATTGACTCAACCCTTGCCCGATATTTGGCCGGTAATTCCAACACAATATTGACACTTTCCTTATCAGTGGGCTGATGAAAAAGATCAATAGAGATTCCCTGGACAGCGGTTCGTATGGCCTGGGTAATCTGCATTTCGGAAATTCCGTTGAGAGCAGCCTTTTCCTTGTCGACTGTAAAAACTTTACGTGTTCTATCTGTTTCACGGAACCAGTCAACATCGACTACTCCGGTTGTTGCTGAAATTATTTTTTTCACTTCCCCTGCAAGTTTCACCCGGGCTGCATCAGTTGGGCCGTATATTTCTGCGACAATGGTCTGCAGGACTGGAGGGCCGGGGGGAACTTCTGCAACAGCAACAGCAGCACCATATTTAGCAGCTATGGCCGCAAGGGCTGGACGAATTCTGGTTGCAATTCCATGACTTTGCAGTGAACGCTCCTGTTTGGGCAGAAGATTTACCTGGATGTCTGCTACGGTTGGGCCGCTTCTGAGAAAGTAATGGCGGACAAGGCCATTAAAGTTGTATGGCGAAGCTGTACCAACATAGATCTGGTAGTCGGTGACAGCAGCATCCTGCTTCACAATATCAGACATTTCCAAAGCCACTCTTCCGGTTTGTTCAAGAGTGGAACCCTCTGGCATATTGAGGATAACCTGGAATTCACTTTTATTGTCAAAAGGAAGCATTTTCACTTTGACATAACCAAAATAGACCATGGAACAGGTGGCAAGGAGTAGGGTTATAATGACGATAAAAAAGAGAATTCTCGCACTGGTGTGGGCCAACAGGGGATCCATGATTTTATGATAGATACGGGTGAACCAGTCATCGGGTATCTCGTCTTCTTCATTACCGCTTCCATCCGCTTGTTCTTTTTTTAGGATATGTGTAGCAGCCCAGGGTGTAACGGTAAAGGCGATTATAAGAGAGAACAGCATGGCGGCCGAGGATCCGATTGGAATAGGTCGCATATACGGCCCCATTAATCCACCGACAAAGGCCATGGGCAGGATGGCAGCGATTACAGCCCAGGTTGCCAGAATTGTAGGATTGCCTACTTCGGACACCGCTTCAATTGCAACCTCTGTTTTGGAGCGCCCCCTGTTTATCGGAAGTCGCAGGTGGCGAACAATATTTTCGACAACTACAATGGCATCATCAACCAGGATTCCGATGGAAAAAATCAGGGCAAAAAGGGTAATGCGGTTCAGTGTGTAGCCATAGAGGTAAAAGACAAGCAGGGTGAGAGCAAGTGTGGATGGTATGGCGAGCATTACCACAATGGACTCACGCCAGCCGAGAAAAAAGAGAATAAGAAGTGCGACACCGAATACGGCAATGCCCATATGCAGAAGGAGTTCGTTTGATTTGTCAGAGGCGGTTTCTCCATAGTCCCTTGTGACACTTACCGTCATATCGGCTGGAATGAGTTTTCCTTTGAGGCCCTCTACCTTTTCCAGTACATCGTGAACCACGGAAACCGCATTGGCACCGGGTCTTTTGGCAATGGAAAGGGTGACACCGGCTTCAGGACTGTTTTTATCTTTATCTCCGTACAGGACATAGTCCGTTGGTTCTTCCGGGCCATCGGTAACTTTGGCAACTTCGTCAAGGTATACAGGCTTGCCGCCATAGACGCCTACTACGATTCTGCCGATATCTAGTGCACTTTTCAAAAATGAACCGGTCTGGAGTTGGATTTCATTGTTCAGTGATTTGAGATTACCGGATATCGATTGACTGTTTACGGCCAGAATTTTTGGGGCAAGTTCATTGACGGTGAGATTTCTGGCGGCAAGAGATAAAGGATCAAACTCGATAGTTACTTGCCGTCTGGTCCCGCCGATCAGTTTGGTTTCTGCTACTTCGCTGATATTTTTTATAGCATCGTCTACCTGGGCTGCCATTCTTCTTAAGGTATAGTGATCGTAATTTTTACCATGGAAGGTCAATGCCATAATGGGTACATCGTCGATAGTGTGCGGTTTGATCAATGGTGGTCTGACGGAGTGGGGCATTCTGTCAAAGTTGGTGGCAAGTTTCTGGTTCAACCTGACGATGGATGTTTCAAGGTTTTCGCCTACGAAAAAACGTACTATCAGCATGCTCTGATCCTGCATTGATGTAGAATAGATATATTCTACTCCAGGGAGCTCGTAGAGGAGTTTTTCCATGGGAATGGTTAACCGCTCCTCAACCTCTTTCGGGGTTGCTCCTGGCAGGGCTACCATAACATCGATCATCGGTACTTTTATCTGCGGCTCTTCTTCTCTTGGCAGAAGTACAATTGCCAGAAAACCCAATAAAAGAGAGGCAATGATACCAAGTGGTGTGAGCTTGGAATTGATAAAAGCATGGGCCAGACGTCCGGCAAAACCTGTTGTATTTATGGAAGACGATTTCATGGAATGATTCACCTTATAAGAATATGACGGTAATGGTATGAACTTACTGGACAACAATAGGTTGCCCGTCCTCCAAAGTCTGGTTGCCCGCAACGATGACAGTTTCATTTTCCTGAAGGCCGCTCAGAATTTCGACACTGGTATCATAGAATGCACCTGTACGAACAATTCTCAGTTTTGCTTTATTGTTTTCTGCAATGAAAACCCTCTCCATCTGGCCAAAAGGAACAATTGCGGACGTTGGGATAACAAGTGTTTCTGAATCTTCACTGGCCAAAGCTACCCGTGCAAACTGTCCGGAACGAAGTTTGGGGTCAGTTGCGATACCAAGTTTGATTGGTGCAGTTCGTGAAGAGGGATCAGCTGTTGGAGAGACCTCGGCAACTACTCCGGTAATGGTGAGATCAACTGATGGAATGAATACCGGAAGTCTGTCGCCCTTTTTTATTTGGAGAATCATCGCTTCAGGGATGGCTGTTAAGACCTGTAGCTTTGTACCTTCTTCAATATTGAGAAGAATTTTCCCGGGGGTGGCAAGGTCTCCTGCATTGGCATGTTTTTTGGTAACGATACCAGAGAAAGGAGCGGTGATTCTTGTATAGTCAAGCATCGTTTTTGCTTCTTTATACGCAGCCTCGGCAATACGTGTAATGTCTTCTAAAGATTTGACAGTTTCAGGAGTAGCAGCATGTTTTTTTAACAGGTTCTCCTCCCTTGCCAGGTTCCTTCTGGCCTGTGCGAGTTGAGCTTTAGCCTGCTGAACCTTGGCCGATATTTCTCCTGCACTCAGCTCAACTAGAAGATCTCCCTGTTGAACTGTAGAACCAAGATCTACAGGTAAGGTTATGATATTACCTGTAATTTTTGATGATATTTCAGCCTGTTCTACCGCCTGAACAGTACCAACAATTTCCACCTGATTCTGCGCACTCTGTCTTTTTACCGTATCGACTGAGACTGTGGCTGTCGGTAGTTCCGGTCTCGTCTTTTCTGCATGTTTTTCATCATTGCCGCAGGCTGTTAGTACCGTGCTTAATGCAACAATGGCTAGGATTGTTGTCAGATTTCTACACTTCATGAATAAATCTCCATTACCGTTTTTCATTGTGGGGTATCCTGTTGAGAAAATTGTTCCAGGCCGGTAGCTTTACGAAGACTGGCAATTGCAACTCTGTAGCCTGCTTTGGCAGCAAGATGTCGTGCCCGGGCGTCTGAGAGTCGCATTTCAAAGTCAATTAAATCAGAGGCGAGGATGACACCCTCTTTAAATCTGGCACGACTGAGGCGCGCTACCTCTTCGGCAACAGTGACCATTTTTTTAGTGACAGTCAGTCTTTTCTGGGCCTGTTCGAAGTCCAGACGAGCCTGTTCAACTTCGAAATGAAGTGCAAGTTCAGTTTTCTTTCTCAGGCTTTGGATTCCCTGGAGTTTGATTTTGTTCATTGTGATTTGTGACGTTGTTCTTTTACCGTCAAAAAGCGCATAGTCCATACGTAGCCCGGCCATCCAGGAATCGCCGTTTTCATCAAGAACCCAACCGTTATCAACCTGATAGCTGGCAAAAGCATCGACCGTTGGCAAATTTCCACCCCTGGCTTTTTCAAGTTCAGCCTGTGCCGCCTGCTCAAAAGCATCAATTTGTTTAAGTTCATATCGGTTTGTGTAGTCAAATGACTCCGGTATCGTCTGTTCCAAACTGGTTTCAGGGTCTACCACAACGTTGCCGTCATGCAAGCCGAGGAGATTGAGAAAACTTCGCCTGGTGAGCGCCAGAGTGTGTCTGCTTTGAATCAGGTTCTCACTTGCTCGTGACTGTTGAAGTTCCAGGTTAAGCAGGTCTTGTCTGAGAAGATCACCTGCGTCATAGCGGGCTTTGCCAACTTGATAAGCGGCTGTTATTGCCTGCAGGGCTTCAGTTCTGACAGTGACCATTTCTTCAGCCTGGATTATTGACTGGAATGTTTTTACCACTTCAAATCCCAGTTGCTGATAAACGGCCTCAAGGTTGGCTTGTGAAACACCAATGTGAGCGTTTGCGGCCCTGTTGCTTGCCTGGTCACGACCTCCATTGTATATACGATATTTAATCAGTGCTTTGAGTTGGAGATTATCCGTCCTGCCGGGGTCATTAAAATCGATACTGTTGTCAAATGCTCCCTGGTTGAGAATATTCCCAAAAGAGTACATGGGGTTATCCGTCTGGCCGTACTCTGCAGAAACGTTTATCAGTGGATAATCTGCAGATTTAACCATTGTAGCCGCAGCCCGGGCTTGTTCTATTCGTTGAAGTGCGATTGTACTGTCAGGGTTTCCGGCAATGGCATAGGCTACAGCTTGTCTTTCCGTCCATATCTGCGGAATTTCAATGGCGTTTTGCTGATTTTCCACTGCGCGTGCATAACTCAGGCCTGTCAAAAGGAAAAGTGCTGTGAGAATACAGGTTTTTTTCATAGTTTCCTCTGTTGGGAGCGAAGCATCAACTTCCACTTGGTGTAATTCTTTTAACAAATTGCGGTTTTAAGGTATACGAATACGAACATGAAAAACACTATTTAATCATTTCGTTAAGTACGGTAAACTGTCTTTGATGTTCTGTCAAAGAAAAAAATGTTCAGGTCGTTGATTATATATGATTTAGCACCTTACTCTGTAAAAGCTGCAATAAAAAACAAGATATTGAGAATATTTATCGTTTATAATCTGTCAGGTCAAGAGAATTAGCAGGGCCTAGTTTGTCTGTTTGTAAGGTGTGCATTGTTTTTGATTCGTTAATACCTATTATTGGTTTAGATACGGATTGTTTGATATTCACAGGGAGATAATGATGGCTGGAAAAACACTTTATGACAAGTTATATCAATGCCATGTCGTTGAGGAACGCGGCGATGGGACAAATTTAATCTATATTGATCGTCATTTGCTCCACGAAGTGACTTCACCGCAGGCTTTTGAGGGTTTGCATCTGGCAAAAAGAAATCTGTGGCGAACTGGAACAAATTTTGGTGTGCCTGACCATAATGTTCCTACTTTACATATTGAGAGAATGGCCGGTATTGAGGGGATCGTCGATCCATTTTCTAAACTACAGGTTGAAACACTCAGCCGAAATTGTTCCGCACATGGTATCGACCATTTTGGAATGCTGGATGATCGACAGGGTATTGTACATGTTGTCGGGCCTGAGCAGGGGCTTATTCAACCGGGGATGACAGTTGTATGCGGGGATTCACACACTTCAACTCTAGGAGCGCTGGGGGCGCTTGCTCAGGGAATTGGCACATCGGAAGTTGAACATGTTCTCGCCACCCAATGTCTACTGCAGAAAAAAGCAGATAATATGCTCATTCAAATTGATGGTGAATTGCAGGACACTGTTACGGCAAAAGATATAATTCTTTTCGTTATCGGTAAAATTGGCACTGCAGGTGGAACGGGGTACACAATTGAGTTTGGTGGTACAACTATTCAGGATTTATCCGTTGAGGGTCGAATGACTGTTTGTAATATGGCAATTGAAGCTGGAGCTAGAGCAGGGCTGATTGCTGTTGATCAAAAGACTATTGATTTCTTAAAAGGACGCCCCTTTGCACCGACGGGCAAGTTTCGGCATCTGGCTGAAGAATACTGGCGATCTCTGGTGTCCGACCATGATGCTGTTTTTGATAAAATAGTGAGAGTCGATGCAAGCCAAATAGAACCACAGGTAACATGGGGAACTTCTCCTGAGATGGTGACCGGGATTACCGGTTGTGTACCTGTTCAAGAGACAACATCGGGGCAGGCTCTTGTCCTTGCATGTGATTATATGGGGCTGCGGCAAGGGCAACCTGTCACTGAAATAATGCTGGATAGAGTTTTTATTGGTTCCTGTACCAATGCGCGTATTGAAGATTTGCGTAGGGCTGCGGCTCTGGTTAAAGGTAAAAAAATAGCAGCTTCCATTAAACAGGCCCTTGTTGTGCCGGGATCAGGACTTGTCAGGGACCTTGCAGAAAGTGAAGGGCTGGACGATATTTTTCTTCAGGCGGGGTTTGAATGGCGGCAACCTGGTTGTTCCATGTGTCTGGCAATGAATGGAGATAAGCTCGGTGAGAAGGAGCACTGTGCTTCAACTTCAAATAGAAATTTTGAGGGGAGACAAGGCTTTGGTGGTCGTACTCATTTGGTTAGTCCAGCCATGGCTGCTGCGGCAGCAATCGTTGGACATTTTGTAGATATTCGCAATTGGAGTTAAAAAAATGGAACGATTTACTGTATACAGTGGGATTGTCGCCCCCATGGATAGAGCAAATGTTGATACCGATATGATTATTCCCAAGCAATTTTTGAAATCTGTGAAACGAACAGGGTTTGGGCCGCAGCTTTTTGATCAGCTCAGGTATCTTGATGAAGGGCAGCCGGGGATGGATAATGATTTGCGGCCGGTTAATACAGATTTTGTCTTGAACCAAAGTCGATATCAAAATGCGGGCATTCTTCTCACCAGGGAAAATTTTGGCTGTGGTTCATCACGGGAACACGCTCCATGGGCACTTCTGGATTATGGTTTTCGGGTAATTCTGTCATCTGGTTTTGCTGATATTTTCTATAATAATTGTTTTAAAAACGGTATCCTTCCTATTACACTTTCTCCAAAAATTATCGAGAAGTTGTTTGTTGAGGTTGAATCGACTGAGGGATTTGGCCTGGAGATTAATTTGCGGAACCAGAACGTAACCTGGCCATCAGGGGAGACGATTGATTTTGAAATAGACGGTTTTTATAAAAATTGTTTACTAAATGGCCTTGATGAAATTGGCATGACTCTTGAGAAAAGTGATCGTATACACGAATATGAAAAGCAGAGACAAAAGATATGTCCCTGGTTGTTTGAGGATCTGGAAGAGTAGTTAGTGTGTGGTTATACGGTTGAGGTGAGGCTTTTGAGAACCTTGTCCAGCGCTTTGATATTAATGGGTTTGGCGAGATAGCTGTTCATCCCCGCAGTGAGGCATTTATCTTTATCATCATTCATTGCATATGCGGTAAGAGCAACTATGGGAATGTTACGAATATGTTCATGTGATTTGGATGTTCTGATTATTTTCGTTGCCTCAATTCCGTCCATTTCCGGCATTTGTACATCCATAAGTATAATATCAAAATGATCTGTGTTGAGAAGCTCAAGAGCAATTCGTCCATTTTCAGCAACAGTTGACTTGTGTCCGAATTTGGTGAGAATGGCCTGAAGTATCTGCTGGTTGATTTGTTCGTCTTCAACCACCAGGGTGGAAAGGCGTCGTCCCGGACTGGTGAGTATTGGCGCTGGAATGTTTTTCCTAGTGGTTGCTTCTGTCATTTGGCACTTGTTTGCCAACAGGGTAAAAGTGACTGTTGTGCCCTGGGATTCATTTCTTTTGAGAAGAACAGTGCCGCCCATCTGTATGACCAGTTTTTTCACGATGCTGAGGCCCAGTCCGGTTCCTCTTATCTTCTTCTGTTTGGGCGATTCAATTTGAATAAACGGATCAAATATCTCATCGCCAGTAGTGGCAGGGATACCAATTCCGGTGTCCCGGACTGTACATTCCAGTAAAATTGGATCATTACTCGTATCTTTAACGGTCTGGATGATAATTTCAATTTCGCCCTGTTCTGTGAATTTTACGGCATTACCGACCAGATTAAAGAAGATTTGACGGATTCGAATGGGGTCTGCAATGAGTATTTCAGGAACTTCAGGGTCGACTGAAGCAATAAGTTGCACTTTGTGCTGATCCAAAGAATTTTTAAAAGTAGTGATGAGTGTAGTGAGAATATTTCTGATTCTGAATTTTTCCGGTGTTATCTGGAGTTTTCCGGCTTCAATCTTGGAATAGTCAAGAATATCATTGATGATAGTCAGAAGACTCTTCCCTGAAATCAAAGCGGCGTCAATATATTTGAGTTGTTCATCGTCAAGACGGGTTAATTCAAGAAGTTGGAGCATTCCCATAACGCCGTTCATGGGGGTTCTGACTTCATGACTCATATTGGCAAGAAACTCTGATTTTGCCCGACTGGCGCCGTAAGCCTGCTCTTTTGCTGCCTCAAGTTCGAGCATTATTATTTTTCTTGAAGTTATATCACGGGTAACTCCAATTATTCCGGCAAACTGGTTAGAATTTTCAGGTAGTGGTGAGGCTATGCTTTCGACCCAGATTGTTTCATTTGTTGCCGTTTTGAGCTCAGACTCCCAGTGCAGCGGCCGGTCTTCAGTAAGAGTGAACCACTGCTTACGACGCTTGGCAAAAGGTGAGGGAATGATGATTTCATGATGTATGATCGAATGGGCCTGGTTTTGTGGAAATCCTGTCAGGTGTAAAAATGATGGGCTGATAAACTGTGGTTCCAGCCTGTGATTGGTCGTCCATATGACATCGTGTACATTATCAGCTAATAGCCGGTAAAGAGATTCACTTTTTCGCAGAGCTCTGTCCGCTTGTTTTCGTTCGGTAATATCACGGGCAATAGCCATATAAAGGTCTTTACCATCGATACTCAGTCGGAGAATGCTGACTTCGATAGGGAGTTTTTCACCATTTTTTGTTACATAAGCTGTTTCGAAGGTTGCGTTTCCACCACTTTTGAGACTCATTACCAGGTCCCGATTATCCTGGAAGTTTCTGCTGTCAATAATGTCATAAGGAGTCATCTTCAGGAGTTCTTTTCTAGTGTATCCAAGACGTTTGCAAGCAACATTGTTGACATCTGAAAAGTATCCGTAATCTGGGCTTTTCTGATCCAGAGAAATAACAAACATTGCATCATTTGCGTAATTGAAGAGTTTTCGGTACTTATTTCGACTTCGTTCCAACTCCTCAGTTTGATTACCACGGAGAAAGAGGTCGCGATTGGAGGTTTGAGCTAAATCTTCCTGTTGGCTATTGAGATTTTCCAACGCGTTGATGCGTTGCTGGGCTAAATTTAATTTATGCTGTAAAAGTGCAATTTCTTCTATAGCCATAATGAGGGGTTACGAAGGAGCAGAGTGTTAAAATAGGAAGTGTATCCACAAAACGTCATTAGGACTGATGGTACTGTATTTGTGAGCAGAGAGTCAAATTGAAACAGAATAAGACTGGAAAAAGAATATAAAAGTGGGACTCTGCTACAGGAAATCTTTTTTGCTGAAATTTTCCGGTAACTGACGATAAAGAAAAAAGCCGCTTATTACTGAAAGCATGAAAAGAATAATTCCGGTGAGAACCAGTGCAAAACTGAGACCTCTATTTTCAGAAATAAATCCGATGGCTGGTCCCAGTACAGTAAAGCCTATTCGGATGATCATACTTCGTATGGAAAGTACAGTCGCTCGTGTAGCAGAAGCACAATTACTGTTGATATAATCCTTTAACACTGGAGTTGCATAGCCGCGAATGGCATAAAAGAAAAACAAACTCAGCAAGGCAGGTAGAAGAGGAAGAGAGCCAAGAAGTATATACGCAAGTGGTATGTAACAAATGATAAGCAGAAGAGAAACTCTGTTGCCAAGTATTGCTTTTGTCTTTGCGGCAAAGGCGGCAACGATGGCTACCGTGAGGTTTAGGGCAACCCATAATGGTGTAATTGTTACGGCAGAAAAGTCATTGCTAACAAAATAAATTTGTGCGCACTAGGCCATGGACAGCGTTGCTATTCCGGTTATGGCTGAGACGAAAATGGTACTACTCAGCTTTTTATTATAAAAAATGGAATCTTTGCAAACAGTCCAAATATGATGTATTCCCGGATGGCTTTGCATGGACTGGCGTGGCGGTTCGAGAAGGAAGAATGCAGCCGGAATGGCAAGGGATGCAATAATGGTCTGTGAAATGTACACCGCGCGGTAACTCAGAAATGCAGCGATGAGTCCGCCACAGATTGCGGCACCAGTTTCAGCAAAGTTACCAAGAGACGTGATTCTTCCTTCGAATTGCAGGTACTGGTGCCTTCGTCGCATGGCAGCTAGGCTGTCGTAGAGCATAGCAGAGTCTGCGCCGGAAATAAGACTTCCGCCCAGGCCAAGGGTAATTTCGGCCAGAATGAAACCGGAAAAGCTTGAAGAGAGAGAATAGAAAAGATAACCAAGAAAACCAAGAATGCTGCCAAGAATAAGAGTTTTTCTACGTCCAATTACGTCGGCCATGTAGCCGGATGGTATTTCCAACAGTGCAACACTGAAGGAGTAGATAGCCTGGAGAGAGAAGATAGCAAAATCATTGAGGCCGTTTTCATTATAGAATAGTGCCACGATGGGCATAATTAGCATAAGCCATTTTGAAAGTTTGATAAGGTAGAGGCTGTAGATATTGTAGTGATATGATTTTTGCATGGGTAGAGTATAGTGTGACAAAGAGGAAAAATACAATAAGGTAGTTAGGACTGCCTATTACCCATAAAAAGGAGCTGTACATGTCAGTTCTCTTCGTCCAGCAACGCAAAACCCAGACACATATATTGAAACTCATGGTAACCATGCCATAGTACCTG
>CAMZKN010000012.1 GCA_947311315.1 uncultured Desulfobulbaceae bacterium
CTTTACCAACACTTTTGGAGAAGTTACGCTTTTGTGCTTTATGTCATTGTTTTTACTCTGTGATTGTTCATTCTTTTCAACACCCTTAAGGAGGAAGAACAATGAAACAAATGATGTCGTTACTGAGTGTATTAGCTCTGAGTGTATCGTGTGCGGCCACTGAAGTTCCATCGGACGTGACTGTAGAACTTACAAATGGAGCAAGGGCACAAAAACTGATCGAAAGTATCGAAACAGGTGATTCCGAACCAATAAATTATATCAATCCAGATAGATATATTCAGCATAATCTTGCTGTTGGCGATGGTCTGGAAGGGTTTGGGGAGGTAATGAAGCAACTACCGGCGGGAAGTGCCAAAGCAAAAGTGATACGGGCATTTCAGGATGGAGACTATGGGGTTACTCATACGCAGTACAATTTTTTCGGCCCGAAAATTGGTTTTGATATTTTCAGGTTCGAGAATGGTCTGATAGTTGAACATTGGGACAATCTGCAGGAGATAGTAAAAGAAACTGCTTCCGGGAGAACGCAGGTCGATGGCCAGGTTGAGATAACCGACCTGGATAAAACGGAGGCCAACAAAGCGTTGGTTAAAGGATTAGTCAAAGATGTGTTGATGGGGGCTGATCCGGGAAAAATTACTGAGTATATTTCCACCGTGAAATATTTACAGCACAATCCGGCTGTGGCTGACGGCCTGGAAGCATTGGGTGGCGCTTTAAATGCGATGGCAAAAGCTGGTACACCAATGGTTTATACCAAAAGCCATATGATTTTGGGTGAGGGAAATTTTGTCCTATCTGTTTCTGAAGGTCAGTTTCTTGGCATGCATGCGTCGTTCTACGATCTGTTCAGGATTGAAGATGGTTTGATTGTTGAACATTGGGACACTATTGAAACGATCCCTCCCAAAGATCAATGGAAGAATACAAATGGGAAATTTTAGCCTTTATTAAAAGTGGATGTTTTAGGGATTCCTGGGTCTGGAGGTTGGTACAACTTAGTACTTCCAGACTTTCTTACTCAGAGTGATGAAAATGAACAATTCTCCGATTAAACTGACTTTAGAAAGACGATGGGTGCATAAAGGGGTGGCAATAGCCTTCTATCTGCTGCTTGTCTGTAGTGCCCTGTCAATCGCGTTTGTGTATGAATCCACGACGCTATGGTATAAAATTGGTATGGACAAAACAATGCTTCGCACTGGCCAGTTGTTTGGTTTACTGACTGCGGTTCAGTTGTTGTTTCAGATTATTCTTGCAGTAAGAGGGAAGTCTCTTGAGGAACTCTTTGGCGTGGCGACGCTTATGCGCTGGCACCGGGCAAATGGTATTGCCATCTCTTTGTTCGCAATGTGCCATGTAGCTCTGGTGTTGGCACCTGAGGGGATTACGAATTTTCCTATTGGTAAAAAATACTGGCCGGAAATGGTGGGAGTTCTTTTGTTTCTTGTCATTTTGTCTATGGCTGTCTCCTCCCTTTTCAGGCAGCAGTTGGGACTGGTTTATGCACGATGGAGAGTTGTCCATAGAGTTTTTGGATACAGTGCTCTTGTACTGACCACAGTACATGTTCTTTTTGTCAGTGATTCCTTTAGAGAAAGTGTACCAAAAATAGCACTGGCCAGTGGTGTTACGGCAGTAATTATATTCGTACTTATTGTAAAACTGAAAGGAAGGCGAAAACAGGTTCGAAGGAAAACGTAGGCTGATGCGACATTTTGTATTTTTCTCTTCCTCCCACTATTGCTCATTTACTCCTTGCGGGTTTGCCTGAAACAGGGTGGCAGGGATGGGAGTGGGGCCATTTTAAATATATTCTTTTGAGGGGGATATTATGAAACGATTAATTTATACCATCATCACAATAGTACTGTTATTTGTAGGACAAACAGCGCAGGGCGCGGTACGGAGTTGGGAGCTGGATAAAGCCCATTCTAATTTCTACTTTGGTATAGGCCATATTTTTTCTGTAGTACAGGGACATTTCACTGACTATTCCGGTGAGATTATGTTTGATCCGAACAATCTTGAGGAGAGCCACTTCTTTTTTGAAATCAAAACGTCATCTATTGAGACCAACGTGGCAAAAAGAGACAAGCATTTGCAATCCAGTGATTTTTTCGATGAAAAGAATTTTCCGCTGATGACCTTTAAGTCCACCAAAATTACTGATGCAGGTGGTGGTGTTTATGAGGTGTCAGGAAATTTCACAGTCAAGGGGCAAAGCCATGAACTGGTGTTGCCTCTCACATTTGCAGGCATTAAGAAACATCCCGCAATGAAAGGAAAAGAGGTTATTGGTTTTAACGGTAAGGTAACCATCGACCGCCTTGCCTATAACGTTGGTAATGGAAAGTTTTTCGACATGGGGGGCGTTGGGAAAGATGTGGATATCTTCGTCACCTTGGAAGCATTAAGTAAAAAGTAATTCAATTATCTTAATGTATTGAAAAAAATCTGGAGCGGGGAAAAGTGCTCTCTGCTTCAGGCTGAATTGTTGAATTCTGTCTTTTTTTCTTTTTTATTGAGCACCTCTATTCTTTTAAAAGTGTCCACTAAATCCTCACCATGTTAGCTGTTTTAGGTCAGGGGGATCAGGCTGATTTTCTGAGTTCCTCTTTCATCAATTTGTAGTTGATGCTATCGATGAGTGCCTGCCAGCTTGCCTCGATGATATTGACGGAGACACCGACGGTACCCCAGGTACAATATTGGTCTCTACTTTCCACCAGTACTCTGACCCGGGCCTCGGTACCATGTTCTTCGGAGAGCACCCGGACTTTATAGTCCAGGAGTGCCATTTCTTCCAGGCAGGGATAAAATCCGGTGAGTGCCTTGCGGATAGCTGTATCAAGTGCGTTGACCGGGCCATCGCCCATTGCTGCAGTGTGAACCTCGCTGCCGCCGATAAAAAGACGGATCGTTGCCTCGGTAAGCGGTGGTTTGTCCATCCTGTATTTATGATTCATCACCCGGAAACTTTCAAATTTGAAATAGTTTCTCTGCAGGCCGAGGGCTCTTCGCATAAGCAATTCAAAACTGGCTTCCGCCCCTTCATATTGGTACCCAAGGTTTTCCTGTTCTTTCAGCTCACTGATGATAGTGGCCAGTACCGGATCGTCGGCTTCAAGCGCAAGGTTCCATTGTTTTGCCTTATGGAGAATATTAGAACGTCCGGACTGGTCGGAGATAAGAATGCGGCGAATATTGCCAACTTTATCAGGGGCGATGTGTTCGTAGGTGAGCGGATTTTGTTTAACGGCACTGACGTGTATGCCACCTTTATGAGCGAATGCGGATTCTCCCACGTAGGGTTGATAACGGTTGTGGGGGAGGTTGGCAAGTTCGTTGACAAGACGGGACGTGGCATAGAGGCGATCAATGTGTTTCTGTACTTCGCACGCAAGACCCAGCTTAAAAACCAGTGCCGGAATGATTGACGTCAGGTTGGCGTTTCCACATCGTTCACCAAAGCCGTTAATTGTTCCCTGTACCTGCCTGACCTTTGATTCGGAGACTGCCAGCAGACTACTGGCTACGGCTGTTTCTGAGTCGTTATGGGCGTGAATCCCAAGATCCACCAGCTTGTCTTTTTCCCCAAGGTAGTTTTTTACTTTTTCGATAATTTGTGGGATTTCATGGGGAAGCGTTCCACCATTGGTGTCGCAGAGGATAAGTGTCTGCGCGCCGCCATCGGCAGCACTTTCAAGGGTTTTTAAAGCATATTTTTCATTGTCTTTAAAGCCGTCAAAGAAGTGTTCTGCATCGTAAAAAAGATATTCCACATGGGGACGGAGAAAACCGAGTGTGTCTTCTATGATCTGCAGATTGTCATCGAGTTCAATATGCAGTGCATCTCTGACGTGGACATCCCAGCTTTTACCGAAAATAGTTACGGCGGGTGTCTTGGCATTCAGCAAGGCAAGGATGTTCGGGTCTTTGTCCGGGCTGTTTTTGAAGTGTCTCGTCGAGCCAAAAGCCGCAAGTTTTGCGTGTTGCAGCTCGACATCCTGCATTTTATTAAAATAGTCTACAGAAACAGGATTGGAGCCGGGCCAACCCCCTTCAATAAAATCAATACCAAGTTTATCCAGCGCCAGGGTGATGCGTATTTTATCTTCAAGGGAAAGGTTGAAATTTTCCGCCTGGGTGCCGTCACGAAGAGTAGTATCGTACAGCTCAATAGTATTTGACATATTTTCCCTCAGCTAAATCAAACGACACGTGCATTATCATGTTCCATATACAACGCCCGGGAGCCAGGTGGCAAGGGCCGGCCAGAACCAGAGTATTATCAGCATTAGAAGCTGGAGAAAAATGAAGGGGATGACTCCCCTGTAAATCTCCATGGTAGTGACAGTGTCCGGTGCAACGCCCCTGAGATAGAAGAGGGCAAAGCCAAAAGGTGGTGTCAGAAATGAGGTCTGAAGATTGATGGCAATCATAACACCGAGCCAGATAGGGTCAAGCCCCATCATAAGCAGGATTGGGCCGACGATGGGCACGACGACAAAAGTGATTTCAAAAAAATCAAGAAAAAAGCCCATGACAAACATAATGAGCATTACTACGAGAAAGGCGCTGGCAACACCACCAGGCAGGCTGGTCAAGAGTTCGTGCACGGCAACATCGCCTTCAAAACCTCTGAAAACCAGGGAAAACATTCTGGAGCCGAGCAGGATGACGAATACCATGCAGTTTACATGGGTGGTGGTAATCATCACCTCCCGCATGATTTTCAAGGTCAGCTTCCCTTTAAAAGCTGTTAAGAGAATTCCTCCTACACAACCAACAGAAGCAGCTTCTGTTGGCGTAGCCAGTCCAGCCAGAATGGAACCAAGTACCCCTGTAATGAGCAGGATGGGCGGGATTAATACTTTGATGACTTTAATGAATAGTTTGTGGCCAGTTACGCTATTTAAGACATCTTCCGGAAGGGCAGGGGCAACTTCGGGTTTGAGAAATGCAACAATTGCAATATAAAGAATGTAAAGACTTACAAGGACGAGGCCTGGCAGCAGCGCACCGACAAACAGATCTCCAACAGAGACCGATGTGGGAGAGAAGTTACCCATTGCAAGCTGGGCCTGTTGATGTGCAGAACTTATTACGTCTCCCAGAATAATCAGTATAATACTGGGAGGAATAATTTGCCCTAGAGTACCGGAAGCGGCAACAATGCCCGCTGCAAGAGAATGAGAATAGTTGAACCGCAGCATTGAAGGGAGCGAAATCAGGCCCATGGTTACAACTGTTGCTCCGACAATTCCGGTAGAAGCTGCGAGCAGTGCACCAACGATACAGACAGAAATCCCCAGGCCACCCCGAACTTTCCCAAAGAGCACGCCCATGGTTTCAAGCAGTTCTTCCGAAATTTTGGCGCGCTCAAGCATAACCCCCATAAAGATAAACAGGGGGATTGCTATAAGTGTCTGATTTCTCATAACGCCGAATATACGCTCGGGATATGCCCCAAAAAAAGAGATGTCAAATACACCCATCTGTACGCCGAAGAATGCAAACAGGATGGCAGTACCGGAGAGACTGAAGGCAACGGGGTATCCCATCAGAAGGATAGCAATGGCAACCCCGAACATCAAAAATGGATACAATTCGTATGGCATAAGTATTTTTTATGTAATGTTATCTGTAAGCGTGTTAAATGCACGAATGATTATAGAGATTCCCTGTAAGCCTACGAGAACAGCAAAAGCGAGAATTGCTGATTTTAAGATAAAAACACCGGGCAGTCCACCCGCTTCCATGGAGCCTTCGAGTACACTCCATGAATCGCTCACGTATGTAAATCCATAATAAAAGATAAGGATACAGGTAGGAAAAAGAAGAAAAACGGTACCCAGTATGTTGACAACAGCTCTCTTTTTTTCACTCATAGGTTCGTAAAGGATATCAATTCTGACATGTTCATCGGCAAGCAGGGTATAACCGCCTGCAAGCATGAACACGAACCCATGCATAAATACCACGGATTCCTGCATCCAGATCCAGCCCATATTGAAGACGTACCGTAAAATCACGGTAACAAACATTACCAGGGCCATTAAAAGTGTCAGCCATGACACACCTCTGCCAATCAAACTATTGAGTGCATCGATTCGATCCGCTATCTTTGTAAACATATTGAACTCAAGTTGATAGTCTTTGCCAGACAGGGCAAATAAGAAAAGGAAACTGTAGCAAATTATCGCTCCAGTTTCCCTCTTTTTACCAGACAGTTAACACTTAACTTTTAAAAGTTAAGGCGCGTGCGAGGCCGTATCCGACTTCACCAATGTTCGCCCACTCAATAGATTGAGCCCGGTATTTATTGAAAGACTCATAGACTTTCTTTGACATTGGATCTTTATTTGCCACATCCTCAACAACAGATTTACTTAGTTCGCCCATTGTTTTGAGTACTGCGTCGGGAAAACGTTTTAGTTTGACATTATGCTTTTTGACCAGCTCGATCAAAGCAGCATTATTTTTTGTTTGGAATTCGGCCAGCATATCAATATATGCCTCTTTCATGGCGGCCGTTACGATTGCCTGCAGATCTTTTGGGAGTCCGTAAAATGCGTCTTTGTTAACGAAGCATTCCAGAACCGTTCCTGGCTCGTGCCATCCCGGCCAGTAGTAATATTTTGCAATTTTATAAAAACCAAAGGCCAGATCGTTGTATGGGCCGACCCATTCAGTGGCATCAATGGCACCTGATTGCAGGGATGGGAAAATCTCTCCACCCGGCAGTGAAACAGGTGTTGCACCTGCTCGCTTGATCACCTCACCGCCAAGTCCCGGCATACGCATCTTGAGGCCTTTGAAGTCGTCGATGCTGTTGATCTCTTTATTAAACCAGCCACCCATCTGCACACCGGTGTTACCGGCGGCAAAGGCTTTGAGGTTAAAACCTGAATAGAGTTCATCCCACAGTTCCTGACCACCGCCTTTGTATATCCATCCTGCCATTTCCTGCGCATTGAGTCCAAATGGAACAGCGGCAAAAAACTGAGCAACTTCCGATTTACCTTTCCAGTAATAGGCAGCACCATGCCCCATCTGGGCTGTTCCTCTCGAAACGGCATCAAACGATCCAAATGCAGGTACAAGCTCACCTGCTCCGTAAACTGTTACTTCCAGACGTCCACCCGACATATCTGTAATGGTCTTAGCCAGGTGATTAGCTCCTGTACCCAGGCCGGGGAAGTTTTTAGGCCAGGTCGTAACCATTTTCCAGCGGATCTTTTTTCCTGCGACGACAGCTCCAGCACACGCGGTTTTGAGAAAATCTCTCCTATCCATGCATATTCCTCCATTTGGATGATTGCTGACATACCAACCCCTAGGTAAGCGGAAGGTATTACTGAGCCTGTTGATTTAATGTATTTATGCCCGATATCTTCGTTAGATGAAAAATTTTATCCTCGGATTATCAACTATATGCCTGTGGTAAAATTTGTCATATGCCTCGATATCAGACAAAAATCCTATTAAATTAACAGACTCATTACTATACATCACCGAATAACAGATTGGCAATTTGAGCCGAAAAGACACTTTCCGGTGTCTCTTCAGTCAAAGTCACAATAAAATTGGTATACAGTATTTTAGCTTTCTATTCAATATGAATATATCTCAATGACGTGGCAAGAGAGAATTCTTCTTATGAAGAAAATCATTTATTTGGAGAATTATATAATTTTTTTACCGAAAAGAGAGGCCATCAGGTTCACGGCCATTTGAGCTGTGCGGTTCTGGATGTCAAGAATAGGATTGATTTCCATGACATCGACGGAATGTAATTTTTTGGTGTCGGCCATGATTTCCATGATAAGCTGGCCTTCCCGGTAGGTGAGTCCACCCTGGGAAGGTGTGCCAACTCCGGGGGCATCCAGCGGATCCATAACATCGAGATCCAGGCTGATGTGTATTTTGTCAAGATGGCTGAAGCCTGAAAGGGTCTGTGACATTATGTCACGAATCCCTCTTTCGTCGACATCCCGCATGGTAAATATCCTGCAACCGGATTTTTTTATCAGCTCTTTTTCTTTTGTGTCAAGATCCCGGCAGCCGATCAGTACCACATTTTCAGGTTTTATCTTTGCACCGGGCCTGCCCACATCGACCAGTTCCTGTGAACCGAGGCCCAGGAGTACTGCCAGGGCCATGCCATGTATATTTTGGCTGGCCGAGGTTTCAGGTGTGTTGAAATCACCATGAGCATCAATCCAGATAACGCCGACTTCCGTGTTATGGCTTACTCCACCAACAGTTCCGATGGAGGCGGAATGGTCTCCGCCAAGAAAAACCGGGATCTCGCCCTGTTCGATGGCTTTTCTGCCGAGTTCATAGGCGTTTTCGCAGGCTTTTTGGATAAGGGGGAGTCGTCCCGCCAGGCTGACATTGGTGAGTGCGTCATGGCCGGGAATGTTGATATCTCCACTGTCGGATGTGGTGAAACCAAGTTCGTTCAGGTTTGTGGCAAGGTTTGCATAGCGGACAGCGCTGGGCCCCATGTTGACGCCTCTGCGATTTTGACCAAGATCCATGGGGACACCAATAATACGAACGGAATTAAACATGATATTTTCTCCTGTCTGGCAAAATGGTTGCGTTGAACCACACTCTGTTTATTGGATGCATTATTGTATACAATTAATTTACACTATATGAACCTTGCTTTGAAAAAGCAATGCTAACCACTTTGGAAACGATAATTTGTGAGTAGAGCACGGTACCACTCTTGACCCTGTAGATAATACCATTTACGTAACTTCTCCAAAAGTGTTGGTAAAGTCCATTCTAACCGTCGCATAGCATCTTACGAAAATCTTTAACCAGTGGAAGGCCATACATAGCTTTTATTGAAGTGAGTTGTTTTTGTGTTTTGTTGTA
>CAMZKN010000013.1 GCA_947311315.1 uncultured Desulfobulbaceae bacterium
ATATAAATTTACTGGATTGACGAAAGACAATATCAAACAAAAAAACTATACTAGACTGATATTTGAAACTTTAAAACCATTACAAAGTGTGGCCTTCCACTGGTTAAAGATTTTCGTAAGATGCTATGCGACGGTTAGAATGGACTTTACCAACACTTTTGGAGAAGTTACCACCCATGGAGATAACCAGATCAGCAGCAGAGATTAACTCTTCAATTTTCGGGTGAAAGGGCTGGGTCTTAATTCCGTATCTCCGGGCGCGGATTTTTATCTCTTCCCGGACCTTTTTGGGCATAAATGGCCCGGTTATGATGATTGTTTTAAACGGAAGGGAGGTTGGGTAATAGTCGTGCATTGAAAGATAGTGATCGATTACCTCAAATCCGTCACCGCCACCGCCGGTGGTTACGAGTATGAACGTATCCTCCCTCATAATACGATATCGTTTCCGAATATTGGTCTTTGTATTCGGGGCAAGCGTTTTCCGTGGAATGTACCCCGTAAATTGGATTTTATTGTGAATGGATGGCGGGATTTTGTACATTTCAACGGGGTCGAAGATGGCCTTGTTTCCATACACCCATATTTCGCTGTAGAGCTGTTCCAGATATGCATAAACATTTTTTTCCTGCCAGTCGCGTTGAATAACAGCGGAATCATCAAGAATATCACGTAAACCAAGGATGGTAACCGTGGAGGGTAGTGATTTTTTGAGCCATTCAAGAGTGGGAAGAACTTCGCGTTTCAGGCCCAGGGGTTCCTTGTCGACAATAAACAGGTCGGGTCGAAATGTTTTTGTGGTGGCGAGAATGATATTGGTTCTGATTGACAGCGCTTTTTTCTGGTCTATACGAATTGAAAGAGATTGGTATTCACTGTTTGTCTTTTTGATCATTCCGGGGATGCGGACGAAGTCAACCTGTTCCGGGAAGCGGAATCGTCCGGCAATGGGAGAACCGGTAAGAATAAGCACGTTGGTGTTACGATCCCGCAGGTGGTTGGCTATAGCCATTGTGCGGTGAATATGTCCCAGACCGTAGGTGTCGTGAGAATACATGAGAATATTATAGGCAGGAGAGTCATTTCTAGTATTCATATTAGGCTGGAAAAGCACAGCTCCTGGTTATAATTGTGGTGGAAGTTTAACCAAACTACCTATATCAGATTTGAAAAAAAAAGTCCTTGCAGAAATGTATCTGCAGGGACTTTTTTACTGTACACCGTGTTTTTTGAGGTAAGGTCTAACGCCCCTTGTGGGGTGTTAGAAACTTAAAGTGAGTCTGTTGCTGATCATGATGATGCTTTCTACATCGTTATAGCTGTTGTGTTCGGTAAAAAGATTTCCTGTGTCCATGTAACCAAAGTGCATCTCATAAGAGAAATTGTTGATGAGCCTGTAGACAATACCAAGGTTGGCTTCCCAGCTCGATTCGTTGTCATAATCGAGAGAATCAGGAGTCCAGAGGTTTTTTGTCATCCCGAATGCACCCAGTACAGATATTCTTTTTGACGCATCAAACTGTGCTGAAAGCGCTATGCCGCGGGTGTTAGTTGTATGTGGTGCCACCTCAGACAGAGAAACAGTGCTTTCAAGTTCGTTGTTGAGTATGTCAGTTGTGGTACTGGTGATAAGAAGTGGCTGGAAATTTCTGGCAGTACGAACAGTGACGGAATCCTGATTGTCAAGAATGGCACCCAGATTATACGATGTTATTCTATATGGATTGTGAGTGTTTTCTTCTGCGTAAGAGAAATTTGCAAAGAACACCACTAAAATAGAGAAGACAATTATAAAATGAAGATTTTTCATACTCTGATATTGGTGCAAGGTTTTATCGGTGGATCAAGTGTGTAAGCGTATCAATGCCCATGAGTTATACATATATCGTCCTTCATTTTTCATGAAAAGTCAAGTGGAATTGTGTGCTGGAGAATGCTTCTTAACAGGATGTGTTTACATGGAAAATGAAGGTGGAACGGCCAGAATGTCAGGGGGTGTTTTGTGTTTGGAAGGGGAAAATAGAGAGCTTGCTTGTGGATTCAAATTGCGATATAAATAGTTGTTTTGTGTGTTGAATGCGGAGCATTAACGAAAAGTAGCATCGTTTTTTTATAGAATTTCAAAGTATTGAACTGAATATTGACGCATTTCCAGGCTAATCGGATTAGGAGATATGATGCGAATAAAGATGGTTGTAATTGTGTTGTTGTGTTGTCTGTGGGTCGGTGTTGGTACGGCAAACTCCAGAGAAAGTGATACCGTATATCGGGTCGTTTTTTCAACGTTTGATGTTCGCTCTGCCGGGAAATATGCTTACCTGCGAAATAGCATTCAAAGTATGCTGGTGGCCCGACTGTCTGCTAACGACCGGGTGGAGATTTTAGAGCACACTCTGAGTGATAAGGAAGTTGCCCTGTTGAAAAAAGGTGTTGAAGGCAAAGATAATTTTGTTCAGCCCGTGGAGGCCGATTATTTGCTGACGGGTGCTCTTTTTTCACTTACCACCGGGCTCAATGTCAAAGTGACACTCTATCCTTTTAATCAGAAAATGAAGGTGCATAGATTCTCATTTCTGATAAAGGATGTAAATATACTTATCTCTAAAGTTGAAAACCTGTCCGTTGAGATAGCTCAAAAAGCATTTGGTTATCAGGATGTAGAGATGCAGGCGGCAACAGGAGGACAAAAAGGTGATGCTGCCTTTGTGACTGTACATCCCGAAGCAGCATATAAGCGTGGAGTTTATGCGGGGACGATAATTGCTGATAGTGGTGTTGTGAAAACTGTTGCCAGAGGTGGCAAGCGAACCAGGGATATATCCGGAGATGTTGTGACCATGGCAGTTGGAGATCTGGATGGCGATGGAAAGGAAGAAATTGCTGTTCTGGTTGGCAGGAAGCTGGGTCTGTATGCGTTGCAAAAGAGAACTATTGCTTTGCTGACAGAGGAGTCTCTTCCTGTTTCCGTTAAGGTACATGCCGTCAATATTGCAGATATTGACGGTGATGGCAATATGGAGATCTTTGTCAGTGGAACTGACGGATTGTATCCATCGTCAATGATACTGAAATGGGATAAAGAAAAGGGGTTGAAGGCAATCCAGGACAATATTCGCTGGTATTTGCGACCGATTTTTCTGCCGGGAGAGGGATGGATCCTTGCGGGACAGCAGCGTGGTATTCGGAAAATTGATCTGATACGTCCAGGAATATATCATTTGAAGTTGTCTGGTGCAGGTAAAATTGAAAAGGTTAAACGTCTGTCTTTGCCGGACACTGTTAATTTGTTTGATTTTATATATGCGGATGTTGATGGCGATGGTTCTGCTGAAATCGTGTCAATCGACCAGAAAGAAAAAATGAGGGTGTACAACCAGAATCAGGAACTGACTTGGGTGAGTGACAGGAACTTCGGCGGGAGCAAAATATATATAGGTCCAAGCCAGGGAGTTGCAACGGATGAGCAGAGCAAGACAGGTTTGTCTGTTGATGAGGATGCGGATCGGGAACTTGTTTTTGTACCGGAACGGTTGATTGCTGCAGATCTGAACGGTGACGGTAAACAGGAAATTATTGTTAGTAAACACGAGATGTCTTCGTTGAATTTTTTTTATAAATTACGGCTCTATAAAGGTGGTACTGTTGTCGGGCTTGCCTGGAACGGTGCAGCTTTTCAGGAAGTATGGCGAACAGGAAAATATAGAGGCTATCTGGCTGGCTATACTTTCGCGATGCTGGGTGAATATAAAAAAGATACTCAAGATGGGCTGGCAGGGGAAAGTGTTAAAACGGGGCGGTTGTATGTAAGTAGTATTCCAAACAGCGGAACGATAACATCTTTTTTACCAGGAACAGCAGAATCTCTTCTTTCCGTCTATGATTTGGATTTTTTCCCTGGAAAAAGTGAATAATACCATCGCATCAGCTGAAAGTATAAAAAATTACACTCCATGGTAAAAAAATCTTGACAAAGGGGGGGGCTGGGTATAGTTTACAGCCAGTAATGTAATTCTTTGCCTGTGTTTTCCATGTTCAGGAAAGCATAACCGATGATTCGGTTGCAGTTGAGGTAAGGAGAAAAGTAGACTCCCCGTAAGGGGGTAAAAAGCAATCAGGAGAGATTAAAAATGAAGAAGATTATTGCTTCAGCTGTAGGTCTCATGATGGTAGGTGGTGTTGCTGTTACTACTGCATCTGCCGTAGAGAATCAGTTTGGTGGTTACTGGCGTGTACGTTCTTTTGTTCAGGACAATTTTGACGGACAGGACAGCGCAAGTGTATGGCGTACTGACAATCGTACCCGTCTTTATTATACTGCTAAATTCAATGACGATTTCAAATTCGTTAATAAATTTGAAATTAACACTCGTTGGGGTGATAACGTAGGTGGTGATATCGGTGCTGATGGTACCTCTATCTGGAGAATCAAAAACTCCTACGCTGATTTTACTCTCGGCGCAGTACGCACCAAACTTGGTATCCAGGGTGCTGCTATTGCTCGTGGTCTTATCTTTGATGATGATTTCTCAGGTGTTAATATTTCAGCCAATCTCGGTACCGTTACTCCTACATTCTTGTACATAGCTGTTGATGATGAGAACGTAACTGATAATACTGCTGATGAGAATATTTCGGCCGTAGTAGTACCTGTGAAGATTGGTGACGCTGTAACTCTTACTCCTTACTTTGTTTACAATTACAGAAGTAATGATGGAAAAGAGAATTACTACATCGGTGGTGATGTTGACCTGAAAATGGATGCTGTATCCGCATGGGGTACTTTCGTCTATAATGGTGGAACCGTTGGTGATGTAGATAATGCTGGTTACCTCCTCGCTGGTGGTGCTACCGCAAGTATCGCTCATGGTCAGATCGTTTATGCTACAGGTGATGACGCCGGAACTGACAATGACGGATTTGTTGTTGCTCCTGGTGGATGTTACTACTGGTCTGAGATCATGGGTCTTGGAACATTTGATACTGGCGCATCTGCAGGTTCTCCTGGTTGTGGAATCACCAACCTTATTGCATTCAATGGTGGTGTAACTATCAAGCCTATGGATAAGCTGACCTTGAAAGGCGATCTCTGGTATGCAATGCATGACAAAGACGTTCTTATTGATGGTGTTTTCCAGGATGAGCTTGGTCTTGAACTTGATGGTAAAGTTACTTACGCTCTTATGGATAACTTGAATCTTGATCTGGTTCTCGCTTATCTCTTCTCCGGCGACGCAACTGGTCCTGAAGATGTACTCGAAACTGGTGCACGTCTCTCTCTCAAGTTCTAAATTGAAGATTGATACAACTCGTTGTTGAGTGTAAAGGCCCGGTGGAGTTTTCTCCACCGGGCCTTTTTTTGTTTATATCACCACAGATTGGTTGAGTTGAGAAAGTGAAAGAGACTGTTCGCTGGCCGATATTGTTGATGGTTATGGCTGGGGTTTTCCTCTCCACCATGGATAGTGGCATGGTTAACGTTGCTTTGCCTACTATTATGCGTTCCTTTAATCTCAGTCTAGGCAACGCGAAATTTGTTGTAACACTCTTTCTTGGCACAGTTACCGTCAGTTTGGTTTTTTGGGGGCGTCTATCAGATAGAGTTGGTAAAGGACGCATGTATTTGCTGGGTGTTCTTGTTTTTTCTATCGGCTCTGCAAGTTGTTCGCTTGCATCAAACTACGAAGGACTGCTGATTAGCCGAGTTATTCAGGCACTTGGCGCATCAATGATGATGTCAACAGGTCCTGCAATTATTAAAACGGTGTATGCAACTGACCATCTGGGCAGGAGTCTTGGCTTGGTTGGAATTGCAACCGCTTGTGGGCTTCTTTCTGGTCCCTACGTTAGTGGTATTCTCCTCAGCCACTACTCATGGCGCGCTATTTTTATTGTTACTTTGCCAGTGAGTGCATTTGTTTTTCTTTCCGGTTGGTTTGTTCTTGTCAAGCAACTCCCCCCTGCCATCATTCCTGATTCCAGCAGATTTGATTGGCTTGGAAGCTGTTGCTGGGTCGTTATGGTCGCGCTGTACTTATTTGTTCTCCAGAGAATTGATGCCTTTGTGAGTTTTTCTACTCTTCTCCTTTTTTTATTTTTGGCAGTTGTTTTTTATGTTTTTGTTCGTGTGGAAAAGACATCTGCCAACCCGATATTACCTGTTCGTCTTCTTGAAAAAAAGTTCTACTGGGTTGCTGTTCTAACTGCTGCACTTTCGTTTGCAGTGCTTTTTTGTGTGCTGGTGCTGATCCCTTTTTACCTCGACTATATTCTACATATGCCTGTCGTTGAAGTTGGTACTGTAATGATGGCGGTTCCGGCAACACTCATTATTCTTTCTCCGCTTTCAGGTTCACTATATGATCGTATTGGTGCACGTTTTCTTACGACTACTGGCCTGGGAGTGTCTGTGCTTGCACTGATGAGTCTTGCTTTTCTTTCAATTGAGAGTACTCCATTTGAAGTTGCACTAAAACTCGCCTTACTTGGTGCCGGGCAATCTGTTTTCCTTTCGCCAAATTCAGCGTCTGTGTTGTCTCGGGTTGGTGAAAAATACGCAGGTATTACTGCTGGTATATTGGCAACTGCCCGCAATCTTGGAATGGTATCCGGTGCAACTCTTGCCGCAGGCCTTTTTGCCTGGTTTTTCAGTTATTACAGTGGCGGAACGACACTCGAAGAGTATACGGTGGTGCATCAGACAAGTTTTATCCTTGCCTTGAAATCTACTTTTCTTATTGCTGCCTCAATTGGCTTTTGTGGAAGTGTGTTGTCGGCTTTGAGAGCTTAGCTTAATAGCGTAGGAATATTTATTTTTTACGAAGCTCAAAAATGGAATACCGAACGTTAAAAAGCGAATATCGAATGTCGAACAAGGAATGTTGAACCGCAGAAGAGGAAAAACTTTGACCCGTCCGCAGAGCGTTACGTTCTTTCAGGGATTGGCAGTGAGATAATAGCGACGGTACCACCTTCCGGGGCGTCCTGAATTGTGAATGTGCCATGGTGGGCTTTAATAATCCGTTCGACAAGGGCAAGGCCCATTCCGGTACCATAGGTTTTGGTGGTAAAAAATGGATCTTTGACGTGGGGAAGACTGTCTGTCGGTATGCCCGACCCCGAATCAGTGATTGAAATTGTCGCTTTTCCTCCATCGCTGGTTGTTGCTATAAGCAAATCACCCCCATTTGGCATTGCTTCTACGCCATTTCTTATAAGATGAAGAAATACCTGGCGTATCTTGCTGTCATCGACTGCGAGGAAAGGTCCTTCTACATCCATATTCATTGAATATTTTATGTTTTGATTTTTCATAGTCGCATAAAACATCATTACGCTTTTGCGAAGAAGGGGGGGGATCGCATGAATCTCAATAGAGAGCTTGTCGTCTTCAACAAAACTAAAGAGATCCTCTAGAATAGTTTCAATTTTATTGGCCTCTTTGGTGATAATTCTTAGAAAATCGGAAATATATGGATCTTTTGTCTTTCTGGAGAGAAGCCGTGATGTTCCGCCAATTGATGTTAGAGGGTTTCTAATGGAGTGGAGAAGGTGTGCAGACATCTGTCCGATTACTGCATCTCGTTCTGCGTTAAGAAGAAGATCTTTGTTCTTGTCGAGTTCTTGAGTAACAATTTCAAGGTCATTGATATTTTTCTGCATATCAGCGTATAGATGGCTGTGTTCAATGGCAAGACTCGCCTGGCTCGCAAAAATCTCCAATTCACCAATATCGTGTAAAGAAATTGGTGATCCTGTGACAAAGTTATCAACAATCATTACCCCAAGTGGACGTCCCGGTGAATACAGGGGGACAACGACAAAAGAAGATTCATCAAGTGCGTGAAGAAGTCCCTCCGGGACTATGCAACCAGCGGCCTGACCGTTTTGCACATGCACTGATTTTTGAATATGACTTGCGTGAATCAGTACATGATCGTGCTCTAATGTTGGGAGATGCAGGGTTTGGATAATTCTGTTAACCTCAATGTCGGTGTCGCCATTGTTATCCTGAATTGAGTTCAGAATGTCATCGAGTTGCAGTCCACTGGCTTTTATGGAACTCCATAACCGTCCTGCGTCTTCTCGGTTCGCGGGGCCAATGGCGAGTTTTCCATCAAGATAGCTGTTGTCTTCGTTGTACAGTGCCAGAAAAGCGCGGTTGAATCGTAACCCGTCATCTGATGTGATCCCGACAAGAATGGCTCGGAGAATACCGGTAAGTTCGACAGTGTTCAGGTATGCAGTATTCATTTTCAGGTTAAGATGATGAAGAAAGCGCATACGTGAGTTTGTCTTTTGTAATTCCCGCTGGTATCTTCGGTTGGTTATTGCCAGACGCCTTTTTTTGAGAGTGGTTAGGACAGAGTGATTAAATTGGTTGATATTGACTGGTTTGGTGAGATAGTCGTCCGCGCCCAGACGAAGACAATTGAGTGCTACTTCGATATCGGTGGTTCCGGTCACCATTATAACACCGAGATCCGGGCGGGATGGAATGATGTCTTCGAGAAGTTCATCGCCATTTTGGTCGGGTAGACCGATATCAAGGAGTATAAGTGCGATTTTTTTGGTATCAAATAAATGATAGAGTTCTTCTGCACTACCGGCACGAACAACCTTGAACCCCAATGTTTTAAGATAGTGTGAAAGCAGAAGAACAATTTCCGGAGAATCGTCGACGACCGCAATGGACTCATCCGGCTCAACGAGTACTTCGTTTGATTGAGAGAGGTTTGATTCTTGTGAAAAAGGTAGATTGACCATAAGATTGTGTTAGCGGCTCTGTCTTATCGAATGCCAGTAATGTTCTGTCGAGTGGCCTGTAATCGTTTTAGCATAAAAAATCCTCTTAGTACAAAAAAAATAACTCTTCTTGTGCTTTGTGGAAAAATTCTGTTGTATAGTGACACTGTTAGTTACGTAAATTGTTAATAACTTGGTGGTGTGTACGTTGGAAGAGTATTTTAAACCTGGTGGGCGCCTCGCTGCGTGTTTGCCCAATTTTGAGTCTCGAGATGGGCAGAAGGCAATGGCGGATGCGATTGCTTCGTTGCTTGTGGATGTGGGCAAGAGGGACAATGAAGCTGGTGCGAGTATTCTCGTAGTTGAAGCCGAAACGGGTATTGGCAAAAGTCTCGCGTATTTAATTCCGGCGGCACTCTCCAGCCAGCGTGTGATTATTTCCACAGCAACGTTGAATTTGCAGGATCAATTACTGAAAAAAGATATACCACTGGTCGAAAAAATCCTTGGTGAGGATCTTGCTGCGATCTGTTTCAAGGGAAGACAAAATTACCTGTGTCTCTACCGTTGGTATCAGTATCGTTCAAACCCGCAGTTGTCACTTGTGGATAATCCTTTTATCGGTAAAATAGACAGCTGGCTGAAAGAGACCGAAATGGGAGACAGGGCTGAACTCCAATGGCTGCACGACAAATCGTCTTTCTGGCCGAAAATATCTTCGCAATCCAATCAGTGTCTTGGAGGGGATTGTCCAGAATCTGCAGGTTGTTTTATTAATCGTTTACGAAAAAACGCAGGTTCAGCCAGGATAATTATTGTTAACCACCATCTGTTCTTTTCAGATCTGGCTCTTCGAAAAGGCGGCTATGGAGAGCTGTTGCCTCGCTATGAATCAGTAATTTTTGATGAGGCGCATCATCTGGAAAATGTGGCGACTACTTTTTTTGGCAGGAGTTTTAGCCAGTATCAATTACTTGATCTGCTCTTGGACATAGAAAGGCAGGCAAAACTTGATCTTTCGCCGAATCAGATAGATGAACTTTTGCCAACCTTAAGTGGGTTAAAACAACGCACGGAAACGTTCTCTCATCTCTTTTCCAAAAAAACAGGGAGATATGCGCTTAATGAATTTGTTGAAAAAGTGGGGAGAGAAAGCTGGAAGGAAGAAATTGAGTTACTCTCCAGTGGCCTAAAAAGACTACAGAAGACCCTTGTGCTGTATGATATGCATGGGGAAGGGTGGGGCGGTCTTGCCAGAAGAGCTGCAGAACTTGACGACAATTTGCGATCAATTGGTCTGTTCTTTGAAAATGAACAGACAAAATTTGTTTACTGGTATGAAAAGAGAGAGCGATCGATCTCTCTTTCTGCGACACCAATTGAGGTTGCCTCGGAACTGAGAGAACATCTCTATTCGTCTGTACAGGCCTGTGTCTTGACTTCTGCTACTCTTTCAACCGGCGGTAACTTTACCTACCTGCAGCAAAGGCTTGGTTTAGATGACGATACGACCTTTTTGCAGTTTGGTTCACCTTTTAATTATTCTGGCAGAACAATGCTTTATGTACCTGATTCCGGTTTTCCGGAACCAGCATCTGGAGACTTTTACCAAAAAGCCTGCGAACATATTCTTGAAATTCTTACATTGAGCAAAGGGCGGGCACTCATACTTTTCACCAGTTTCAAGGGAATGGATAGGGTGGCCGAATTTCTGGAAAACAGATTTGATTACCCTGTGCTGGTACAGGGAACAGCATCTAGAAGCTCCCTGTTGCAAAATTTCAGGGAGGAAACCCATTCGGTGCTGCTGGCTGTAGCCAGTTTCTGGGAAGGAGTCGATGTCGTTGGAGAGTCTTTAAGTTGTTTGATTATCGATAAACTCCCCTTTGAGGTTCCCAGTGATCCGGTTATTCAGGCGCGTATCCAATCTATTAATGATGAAGGTGGAAAACCTTTTTTTGAGTTTCAGGTGCCACGGGCCATTTTAACCTTGCGTCAGGGGACGGGCAGGTTGATGCGCTCTGCAACTGATCGGGGAGTTATTGCCATTATGGATGTTCGACTTTTTACAAAAGGATATGGTAAAACATTTTTAAAAAGTTTACCCTCCTCTCCGGTGACACGGGACATTGCAGATGTTAAAGGCTTTTATAAGTAACTACTTACGGAGTTCATTACTCTATGTTTTTATTACCTCAGAACTGTTACTTTTATAAAACCAAGTGAATTTTTACATGAACAAATATGAAAGATATCAAAGAGATAACTGAAGCTGTAAGGACAGAGGCAAAAGTAATAGATCAATACATTAAAAGAGATCTTGCCGCTTTAAAGCCGGATTTAGATAGTCTGCTCTGCAAGGTTTTGGAATATGGCCTGCTGGATGGCGGCAAACGTATACGACCGCTTCTTGTGGTTTTGTCTGCCCGGCTCTGTGGCAATAGAGAGGAAGAGACATATAAACTTGCCTGTGCTTTTGAATATCTTCATGCGGCTACTCTTTTTCATGATGATATAATAGACAATTCTGCTGTTCGTCGGGGAAAACCATCCGTACATGAAAAATTTGGTACCGTTGCTGCTATTCTAGCTGGTGATTTTTTGCATGCTCTTGCCATGGAGATAGTAGGCAGATACTGTGGCAGCGATGGACTCAATATTTTCTGCAATGCAACAAGGGGTATGGTTGACGGCGAGTTTATGCAGCTGCGGAATGCTGATAAACATAATCTTTCAGAGCTTGATTACCATGATGCAATCATGGGAAAAACAGGATTGTTGATCGCTGCTGCCTGTGAGGTTGGTGCAATTTATGGTGGTGGTAATGAAGCACACGTTGCTGCATTAAGAACATACGGGGTTAATCTTGGCTGTGCGTTTCAAATTATCGATGACCTGCTTGATTACCAGGGCGATCCCAAGCTAACCGGTAAGGCGGTGGGCAACGATTTTTCAGAGGGTAAAATGACCCTGCCCTTGATTTTGACAATGAACAACGCCGAAGAGGGAGATAAATCGCAACTACTCACTCTTCTTGAAAACAGAAAAAACATAGATGACAGTTTTGACCAAGTATATACTCTTATCACACACTATGATGGCTTTGAAAAAGCAAAAAGCAAGGCTGTTGCGGCAATAGATAACGCACATAGCGCCTTATCCGGTTTTAAAGAAAAGAACACACTTGCGGAAAAGACCATATTGGAAGGGCTGGCTCGTTATGTCCTTATCAGAAAAAAATAGCAGATAAATTAATATATTCAATTCATGGCTTCTCGAAAGAAAAAGAGACCACGCAGACGTGTCTCTAAAAAGAAAAAGAGTCCACTTATAAATCCCAAACGGTTTTTATCGTTTGTACTGCTATCGCTTATACTAGGTGTCTCTATCTGTGCTGTGGGGTATGTAATTTTCTTCCGCACAGTATTTGCCCAGGAGATTCCAAAGCAGCAGGAAACAGAAATTGTTTTTGAAGAACCAAACCCGCCGACACATGATGAACCAACAAGTGATTTGAGTGGTACAAAAACAACACCAACTCAAAAAGACCTCCCCAAAGTCGCAATAATCATCGATGATTTGGGCTATCATAAAAAGCTTGGCGAAAAATTTTTAAATTTCTCCTATGAGCTCACTTATTCCTTTCTTCCCTTTGCACCATATACCGCAAAACAGGAAGAAATAGCATTTAATTCCGGAAAAACGGTTTTGTTGCACCTGCCTTTGGAGCCAAAAGGTAAGCAGTGGGATCCAGGGCCTGGGACTTTATACGTATCGGATTCTCTCGAACTGCAAAAAGAAAAATTTGAGCAGGCTTTGGCGCAGGTTCCACATGCGGTTGGAGTTAATAATCATATGGGGTCGCTTTTTACTGCTGATAGGGTTGCTATGAAACGTGTATTGAGCCAGATTAAGGCTCGGGATTTATTTTTTGTCGATAGCATAACTACTGCTGAGAGTGCCGGTTTACAATTGGCCGAAGAACTGGAATTGCCTTTTGAAAAACGAAGTGTGTTTTTGGACAATACTCTGGAGGAACAAGAGATCTGCAAACAACTTGAGAAGTTAGTCTCAATGGCAGAGTTAAAGGAAAAATCGATAGGTATTGGTCATCCACACATTGAAACATTTAACGCGTTACAAAGATGTGTATCCTTTTATGTTCTTAGGGTCGAATTTTGTTCTCTTTCTGATATATTGCTCAACAGTAAAAAATAGGGTACTCATGTTGTTTACAGTAGCAGTTTGGTTAGAGTGACATTAAAAAGACATCTTGGCTCGAAAATTGCTTAATAGGAGTTGCAGGATATATGGCGGATGAGAGTACTATTATTAATAAGGGTGAGAAAATGATAAAAAAATGGATATTGTGTTGTTGTACGCTTCTGTGCATGTTTGCTTTAGGATTAAGCGGTGCTAATGCGTCTACTGTCATCGGAGCTACTTCGGTTTCGTCAAATGGTTTCACCAATTTTGTTCCAAGTCTTTTGAATATTGATGATACTATAAATCAAAACGGACTAGCCTCTACCTATACGAGTGGGGTTACGGACTGGAATACGTATTTTGCAGGTGGCGGACCTTTGCATGAAACGGATGCAGTTGGTTACGAATGGTTTGCCAATAAAACTGATGTTCTTCCTGGAAGTCTCACTTTTGACTTGGGGGCTGATTATTGGTTGGACGGTTTGGCATTGTGGAATGAAGATTCGCATGGGATCAATAAATTTACTGTTTCATTGTCCTCGGATAATACGACATGGAATGATGTCGGAATTGATCTTGGGCTTACTAATTGGGATTTTAACCAGAAGTATACTGCGGACCAGTTTAACTGGGTCGGGCAGAGTGCCCGGTATGTACGCTTGACAATTACCGAGGCCGGTTTAAAGAAGCTTGCTGATGGGAGTTTTGAGGCACAAGTTGCCTTAGGTGAAGTAGCGTTTTCAGGAAGAACAGCAGTTCCCGAACCTGCAACACTTCTTCTCATGGGGATTGGCTTGTTGGGTGTTGTGGGGCGAATTACTAAGAAAAGGAAATAATAACTACCACAGTCGTGTGACTGTTCCGGCAAGGTTAATTTGAAAAAGGCCAACTCATTGTTAGAATGAATTGGCCTTTTTTTTATTAAAGACTTCCTTTAAGTATTATGTTTTTTGCTTAGGTGACAGATCACTGGCGTCATACGAAGATCCGCCTTGTCCTTTGGTGAGTTCTTTTATTGACCCAAGATGATGTATCTGTGGTGGTGAGTAGTTTTTTCTGCTCTCTGGCAGGTTGTCCTTTGTGTTTTCCGGTTTCATTGTTCCTCCTTAATAGACACTTCTTATTCTTCTTTTCTGATGCATGTATCGTACCAGATCCCAATCGCAAACGCAAACCAGAGTTTCCAGCTATGTTGAGGTAATTGGGCACCATTTTTCAGAGCACGAAGTGATGCCGTATAATGCTTTTGTAAAATATTGGAATCGATCCAGTTGTTTTTCTGGTTTGCCATATTATTGATTGTTCTGCCAAATGTTTTGTTTCCAAAGGTATTGGGCAATACTAAGGTAAATTCTGCCTTGTCTTGTCTGTTGCGAATGAGCTCAGGTAAAAGTGTTTTACCTGCCTGGCGCAAAATGTGTTTTGTCTGTTGATTTCTTTTTCTCTGGTACTCTGGGATATTTAGCGCAAATTCGACGAGTGGTCTGTAGAAAAACGGAAATCGGTATTCAAAAGAATATCGTGCACTATTCTGATTTAATATGCCAAGGAAATAATTCTCGTAACCGTCTATTAATAATTGAAAAACAGTAGCAAAAGCTAGATCCGGATAATCTATATAAGCATCAGTTTTTTCAATATGTTTAAGGAGGCGCGTTCTTTTTATAAAAGATTTTTTAAGCCAGGGAGGAAATCCATGCTGATACCTCTTTCTTCGTATCCTGGCACGAAATTGTTTTGGTATATTTGGCCAAAGGATATTTATGGAAAGATTCCTGATGTTTTTTAACAAAAGTTTTTTATTGGGCGAGTAGATCTCCGAATAAAGCATTGGAAGATCGAGAGATCGTATTACGTCAAGGAAGATAAAGTTACACCCCTGAAACCATTGATCTCCGCCATTTCCTGATAAAAGGACACGTGTGCCGTCGGCGCGGACAGCATTCTTCAGAGGATTAAAGAGTGATAAGTTTGGCGGTTCTGGAAGAGTGAAGGTTGTATTGACAAAAGTATCATAATCCGGGGGGCTGAAAGGCCCGCTTTCTATGAGTTTTGATTTTACTCCAGATGTGTTAAGCATTGATTGTATATAGGAGCTTTCATCACACGCAAAACCAGGAAAAATTTGAGAATAGGCTAAAAGTTGTTTTGTAGTTGCATTTTTTGTAAGAGTAGACGCCATTCCACAAATTGAGGAGGAGTCGAGACCACCACTTAGTTCAACCCCTATCGTTGTATTGCTTCGTAGCATTTGGGTAACTGCTTGAGAAAATACTTCCATGAAATGGTCTGTATAGTCATTGTCATGTTTGTAGAGGATTCTTTTTCTTTTGAAAAAGTAATATTTTTTGGAAAAAAAAGAATCTTTACTGATAGTGTGACTATAGCCTGGGGATATCTGGTGAATGTCATAGTAGAGAGTTGCATTTTGACTACAGAAGGACAATGAAAGATATTCAATGACCAGCGATTCATTTACTTTGTTTTTGAGTTTAGGAAAAGCAACGATGATGGGTTTAATCTCCGAGCAGAAGATAAAAGTATCAGGAGATTTATAGTAATACATTGGCTTGATGCCAAGGAAATCACGTACACAAAGTAGGCGTTTGTTTCGGCAGTCCCAAATGGCAAAAGCAAAGTCACCAATGAATTTTGTAAAACTGTCGATCCCCCATTTGTCGTAAGCCAAAAGTATAAGTTGACTGTCTGAGATGTTCGCTCTCTCGGGTTCGGCAACACCAATTTGGCTGAAGAGATCAGTACGATTATCGATTCGTGCATCTGCTGTAATGATTAAATCCTTTCTATGGTTACTGTAGGGTTGTTCTTCAGTGAGTGATTCCGGGGTGGTGTGCAGCATGCAGTGGCCAAAACCGATATTCTTATCTGTAAATACGTTTAAACAGTCAGGACCTCTATGCGACATCGTTAACAGCAATTTTTTAATGTAGCTCTGTTGTACTGGTTTGCCGTCAGTCCTGAATATTCCAAAAATGCCACTCATAAGATGCCTTTTCAATTGTTATTAAGCGCCGATAGAATTGTTTCATATACTGATGGTAAGAGCGAATAGTCGTGAGGGTACGAGAGTTCGAAAATATCAACTGTTTTTATTTTAATAAGTTGGGCGATTGTTGCGAAAGATTGTTTCGTATATTGTTTGTCAGTAATATCAAGAGGCAATGTGTTCTTGAGAATGTTAATAAGAGCGGAATGTCCAGAGATTGGAGTGATAAAAGGTGCTTTTTTGTATTTGATCGATTTTTTAAGGAAAATAATTGCGTTAACTGGGCATTGAAGCGATTGACTGTGTGTCAATGCTGGAAGATATAATCTTTTTTTTGAAGTGTAGTGAGCCATGGTTTTGCAATCATGGTAGTTAGGAGTAAGTTGTGTAAATGAATCACTCCAAAGGCGTAATCCTCTGTATCCTGGTATAGAGAAGACAAGCTTTCCATCAATTTTTAATAATGCTGTATCGTCTGATAGAAGTGAATGAGATTGCTTTTGGAAAAAGGTTGCAAGTGATGATTTACCGGTAGCTGAGGGACCTGAAAAAATAATCGCATGCTTGTTTATGATAACGCTACTTCCATGTAGGACTAAATTGTTTTTGTGGCTGATGATTCGTGGAATAACCTGGTCAATTAATAGATGATTAATTGTATAGGAAGTACAATTGTCTTTCGGAAAACAGATAATATCACTTAGATTAACTATCTTAAAGCATGCGAGTTCTGGGAATTTGAGCCAGTAAGTAGTATTGTTTTTTCCACATGACAAATTGAGTTTACCATTAGTCTGTTTCCAGTGGTGGAACCAGTCAATGGCATGAAAATGCATCTTCTTTTTTGATATGCGAAAGGTCAGTGGAGTATTGCCGGATAGGTATTCGCTTGCTAAAGGTAGTTCGGGTATATGAACAGTACTGCTAATTCTTGTGTCAAATATTTGATATGAAAATGGAAAGGTAAACATTTTGAACTAACAATTCTTATCAAATGCAAAAAACGATTGATAGACTTCTGTGGATTCAATTAATATGAAAGTATTTGAGTCTTCTTTTCGAATAGCCAAGCGTGTACGGGTAGCAATACCCTTTCGTCGAACCAAGATCCACAAAAGGAGAGATTTTTCCAGGCAATTGCTCCAAGAGTGGATGCATTGATTTCCAACCAAATTAACAAACTTAGAACGGTTTGGCACAGCAGTCTGTTCGGAACTACCAGTAGTCAAATGAGATTTCTTGAATGGAAGGAACAGAGAAATAAATCTTTGGGTATTTTTATAACCAAGTTGGCCAAAAATAATTGTTAAAATTGGTAGTAATATGCTACAAATTAACATTAAAGAATAATCTTCACACGTGAAGTGCGATAGCCTCCAAAATATTACCATAACTAGTTTTTATGTTGGCAGTGGATAGATTAGGCAACGTATTGACAGCTCTTTGAGGAATGTAGTTAGATCTTTTCGAAGGTTGATTTCTTCCACGCTATATTCGTTTTTGATTAACTCAAGTATTTGTTGCGGTGATTTTCCGGTTTCAAGTAATTGCCATATTTTGGTTCCAATTTCATTTAGGTTGAAATAATGTTCTCCATTACTGTCAAGTAAAATAATTTCTCCGTCTAATTCCTGTGTATACACACCCTTACTGATAGAATACAGCTTTTGGAAATTAATCATAATCACATTTTTTGGGCAGACCTTAATGTTTGAACGATCGCTGTCCAGTAAACATCATAGCAACCTGTGGTTCAGCCTCATTACAAGCCTCAATAGTTTCAAAATCCCGCATAGATCCTCCAGCCTGAAGGATAGCGGAAACACCTTGAGAAATTCCTACATCTGCACCATCTCTAAACGGGAAGAATGCGTCTGAAATCATCACCGAGCCGGGCAGATCAGCACGATCCTCTTTAACCTTTGCATCAATGGCCTCTTTCTCAGAGAGATTTTTTTTCCCCTCTTTGATAGCCATCTCAAGATCAGCATAGCCAACACCATAAGCATCAAAAGAAAGAATATCAGCATATTTTATATATGCCTTATGAACCGCAATCTCAGCAACGCCAACACGATCCTGTTCACCGGTACCAATGCCCACAGTACAGCCGTTTTTTACATAGAGTACAGAATTAGACGTTACACCATGTTCCACTGCCCAGCCAAAAATCATATCATCAATTTCTCTTGATGTGGGTTGTCTGTCACAACTATATTCTTTTCCCTTCCAGGTGCCGGTTGCTGGTTGCAAATCATTAATGGAGCGGATAGAGTTGACGGCAGATTGTTGCGCAATGATGCCACCGTCTATAAGACTTTTGAAATCAACGAAGCGAAAACTTTCAAAATCTGCAAGTCTGTCTATATTGGCAATCTTTATAATACGCAGGTTTTTTCGCTGTGCCAGAATATCGAGAGTGCCCTCTTCAAAATCAGGTGCGCAGACAACTTCAAGATAATTTTCTGAGAGCAGTTTGGCCGTATCCGTATCGCACGATCTGTTCATAATAACAGCGCCGCCGAAAGCTGCAATTCGGTCTGTTCGCAGAGCACGGTTGAATGCGGTGGCAAGGTCGTTGTCCCAGGCAGCTCCGCATGGATTATTGTGTTTGAGGATTACGGCTGCGGGTTTGTTGGCAAGATATTTTATAATGTTCAAACCATTGTCCACATCGGTGAGATTGATTTTCCCTGGATGTTTTCCGACCTGCAGCATATCTTCAACAGTGATTGATGAAACCAGTCCATTGCCTGGTTCGATAAAAGAGCAATCGCCAAGGGTCAAATTGCCATTGATCAGCTCGTATAATGCGGCCTGCTGATCTGGGTTTTCGCCATAGCGCACACCTCGTTCATCGACGGTGCCGTCTTCAAGGTGAATTTTCCAGGTTTTTTTTCTATAGACAAGGCTTTGATCTCCAAAAGAGATTGTCATATCCATTGGAAAACTATCGCCTAATATATTTGAATACATTTTTTTTAAATCACTCATAATAATATCCTTAAATCAGGGCAAAATAGATACCCCATATTTTAATATTTCTCGAACGATGGGGTCTTCCTGTACGAAATTTTGAGGGTTAAAAGGTAATGGCTCAATGCGGTCGTCTATAGTTACTGCTATTTGCATAAGTCTGACTCGCTCTTCAAAACGATCATCACTAATCTGAGGCGAAATAACAGCAATATCAATATCGCTCCACTTATCTGCGAGTCCAGTAATGAGAGATCCGAACAAATAGGCCTGGGAAACCTGGATGCCGACCATACTTAAATCACTTATAAATTGTCTGACATTGATTAGTATTACTTTATCGATTTCAGCCATTTGAAAACCTTATCAATTTTATCCAATTCCTTGTGGGTGAACTGTTTTGTACATTTCTTTCTGAAACGTTTTTGGTAGTCTGGATACCTTGCTTCAAGGTTGAAACCTGTAATTCTTACCAGGTCATTGAGTTTTTCATCTGGAATGATAAGGTTAGCAGCTTTGGCTATTCTTGGTAAGTTGTGGATACGTGGAACATTTTCATCAATTTTTTTAACATAGATAGCTTTTAACAGTTTCTCGATGGCAAGATGTCCAAAAAAGAGAGCATAAGAATAATCTTTCTTTATAAAAAGGTGTTCTGCTACTTCGAGAGCCTCGTGCGCTTCGGATGTCCAGTATTCTACTATTTTCTCCCTATCCATGCCACTAATTGTACCCCAAAATTATTTTTTATCTATGACAATTTTTTAATTATATGGTGTTCATTAAATCAAGAGTCATTTGAGGCTCTGTTTCAAGAGAGAATTCAGTGCACATCATTAAAGATGAATGGTGTGTGTGCGTGTAATGTAGTCTATGAAGTGACATGGGTGTCAACAAGATAACAGTACGGGCTAACTGTGGTATTATCACCGATTGTGCAGTTATCTAGTATGGCTCCCTGGGAGATCAAACATGCTTCACCAATTATAGAACTGTTTGATATGGTTACTCCTGATTGCAGGATGGTATCCATACCGATTGTCGATTTTGGACAAACGGTAATTGTATCTGGATTATACATGGTTACTCCCTGTTCCATTAGCTCAGTATTGCGACGCAGGCAGAGTTCTTTCTGGGCCGCAGCCAACTCGATACGGGAGTTAACGCCAAGGATATCAACTGGCGATGATGCCATATATTTTTCGACACGATGTCCATTTGAAACAGCAATTTTGATAATATCCGTCAGGTACACTTCCCCCTGGCTGTTATCCGTACCGACTGTATTCAGTGCAGAAAAAAGAAAATCTTTATTTACACAATAGATGCCGCCATTAATCTCTTTGATAGTCAACTGTCCCGGGTTGCAGTCTTTTTGCTCTACTATCTCATTTACCATACCTGATGCATCACAGACAATTCGCCCATAATTTGTCGGGTTATCAAGAACAGTTGTCATAAGAGTAAGGGTTGCATTATTTTTGAGATGATCTTTATACATCTCCTGCAATGTTTCGGGTTTGATCAGAGGCGTATCACCGCAGAGAATCATAACGACACCTTCAGCGTCGCTGAGACTTTCTTCGGCGGATAAAACAGCGTGGCCGGTACCTAGTTGATTTTCCTGAATAGTGTAGGTAAGGCCGGGGATATTTTTAAGTGCGTCTTTAACGCTTTGCCCCTGGTGACCAATAACAATAATTGTATTTTCAGGTTGAAGGGGGGCAACCGCATTGATAACATGCTGTACCATAGGTGCAAAAAAGAGTTGGTGAAGAACCTTGGCCTGATGGGACTTCATGCGAGTTCCCTTGCCGGCGGCAAGAATAATGACAGAAAGAGATTGCTGAGTCATGGAATGCACCTGTTATGTTATAAGTTTATCGCAGAGTATTTGTAGCTGGAAGAGCACAATACATAGATAGAGGGTAACTACTCACGGAGTTCATAACTCTATGTTTTTATTACCTCTGAACTGTAACTGCTCACAGGTGCTCCATATTCGTGCAGGCACATTTGCCTGTTATAGCCC
>CAMZKN010000014.1 GCA_947311315.1 uncultured Desulfobulbaceae bacterium
CTACAAAAGAGTCAAAAAGTGTAACATACTGATGTTATGTGATATCTATTTTTATCCTCAACGGGAAACCTCCGTTACAGAAGAGATTGGGAATTATTCGCAAAAAGTTCGGTCAAGATTTTCTTTCTGCTGCCCTTCACCAACCTTAAAGTATCTTGATTCGTCAGAAAAAAGCTTAAATGAGTCATCTAATTTTACTACTGCCTCAACCTCATCAAAGTTTACATTGCTAGAAATATGACTTAAACCATCTGTAGTTGCAAACAGGACGTAATATGACACAATACAATCTGGTTTTCTTTTTTTTAAGTCAGCTACAATTCCTTTCAGTTCGATTTTTGCTTGCTCACCAGACCCACAAAAGTCATCTATAAAAACATAGCGTTCTACATTCTCATTCCTTAAGAGCATCTCTCCTTCCGGGACATCTCCATTCTCCTTACGCTTAAACAGCTCGTGAGTATGAGCAAAGCATGTTTTAGGTAATTCATTCTCTTGTCTCAGAAAATACAATAAATGACAACCGCTCTCAGAGGGGTTTCCTATACCCAGAAATTTCGTATGCTTTAGCGCCTCAATAAATTTCGATTCGATTAATTCGGAATCCATTGTGTCGCCATTACTCTTTCGTATAGAATACACAATTGGTGCCCTATACAAGTCCCTGTACATAGCATTCATCAATGTTCGCATTTGTCGGCTACCAAAATACATGAAGTTTGACAAAACAAACAAAGATTCTGCCTGTTCCAAATAATCAAAATTATTTAACCAATCTTCTACTGCGAGCCTTCCGACTCTCCCTTCCCAGATAGATTCGTTTAAAACCTTAATTTTATTTAGATACTTTGCACAATCTTCCATTTAACACCTCTTAACGAAGACCAATACCCATTCCCGATTAATGACACTAGCGCTCTTGTTCCTTTTTGTCATCAATCCTCTAGAGCGAATATCATCAATTAAAACCCCTTCCACATCAAAACCAGTACTTACGGCAATATCTTTTAAGTAATCTACAGTATGAAATTTTATTCCAGATATGGTGTTATTTGCTGCAATAAGAACTAAGTAGCCACCGGTCTTGAGATAGTCATACACTTCTTGAATCACTATCTTCATCTCAAGTAGATATGACGTTGCTATTCTTGCCCTTTGTTTGTTCTTCACATATATCGATTGTATCTGCTCATCGGCCCTATACAACCCAGTTTCCTGAAGCAATTCATACTCTGTTTTTCTAAACTCCTCCCGACCGATCATTTGCCTTTTTAACTCGAGTAGGTTACTTGATTGACAAACACCAAGCCAGCCAAGGCTGAGGCTACAAGTGCGAACATACTTCTGCGCTCCAGGGTATGGCGGAGAGGTAATTACTAACTGAACACTTTCCTTTTCTAATGGGCTCATACAACTATCAATTGAGTTCGACCGCTTGCTCGATGAAAGATTATTGGCATCGGTCGCTAGTGAATACTCCATAGCTCCTAAGCCCACTTCATTATTCAGCCTTAGTAGACGAGTAGTGTTTCTAGCGACAACATCATCGAAAACCTTCAGCACATCAACGTCAGTGAGACTTTCAAGATGGGTTTTCATCTTTTTTCGTAGAGGGTGGCCACTCGGGTACTTTTGATATTTCAGTTTTACAGGCACCGATACCCTTGGATCTGCATAAGACACTTTTCTCACACAGCTGGAAAAACATACTTTATAGAAATCTTTAACATCCTTATCCTCAATCTTCAAAACTGATTCAAGTACACACTGTAGCTGTGTTTTAACTCTCTTAGAGAACCAAAAATCTATATTAACCACATCTGGGAAATCCCCGGTCGGCTCAGCACTTATATTCTCTTTAAAAACTTTACCGCTGGATGCTAATCTTTCACTGGATATTGGCGTCACCTTCACTTTCGTGATAAGGCGAGCAAGAGGGTTAGCATCAGCACCGACAACCGACCTTCCTGCTAAAACACCTTCCAATAAAGTTGTCCCAGACCCTGAAAACGGATCTAAAACCAAGTCCCCTTTTTGAGAAAACTCATCTGTAGTTAAAAATGCATAAGGGATATGCATTAAAAGCTTTGCTGGATAATGATGAAGCAAATGAGAATATCTATTTGATTTATTCAGATGAGGATATAACTCTCGAAAGTCAACACAAACAGGCTCACCTGATTGTTTATAAGTTTGCAATAAATCTAGCACAGTCTTTTTGATAGCTCGCTCTTTAGAAAATTTTTATAATGCATAATATCAAACTCTTACACTTCAATTTTGTCTTTCCAGCTTTTTTCGTGGACATTATCCGTGATTTTCGCCCAGGCATTAAAAGCTTCTTCTTTTGTAGGCTTTGCCTTAGGACAGAATATTTCCGTGATATTTAGGTCCATGGGCCGAGTTAGCTGTGTACCAAATGAGGAAGATAAGAATTTTAACTCCTTGTACAATGCATGGCCGTCGTGCGTGAAAGGAATTTCAACTTTATGATTAATGCAATACCTAACCAAACCAAAAGCCTGTCTTAATTCTCCTAATTCTTGACAATTAATATCTGTTAAATGGAACTCAGCTGCCATCTTCAAAAGGGTCGCTTCGATGTCACCTTCCATCTCTGATGCTCGTTTAAACAACTCCAATCCTATCTTTTTACTTATTATATCTCCAGCCGCCTTTTGCCCCCTCACGTGGTGATTCCAAATTTTCCATACTGCGTAAAACTCCCCGTACGTGTCATAAAACTTTTGAGCAGTTTCAAGAACGATCTCTTTTTCTCTCTTAACGATCTGCCATCTGGTCGCTATCGCATTACCCACAAACCAAACACCCAGAAGAGATATGATGGAAATGAACAACCTTGACTCTAAGAATTCCACAGTAATAGCTCCAAAAGAGTTAATTTTTTTGCAACATTATATTGAGTGTATCAACAAGTAGCAACAAATCGAGACAACATCTTTGAAAGATTGTATCTCCCATTACAACAAGGAGCTATAATTATTACAACAATATTGAATATATTATCACTAATAATGATAAATTTTCCCTCTCATTTTAATAATATATTATGATTTTACATGACTTAGCGAGAGATAACCACCACAGGGCTCTAAAAACACTTATCTGTAATTTCAACTTTATTTACCTGTGATAAATTATTCTACCGTTGTCCATGCCTTTACTTTGTCTTTTAACGCTCACACATGAGGAGAAGGCAGGAATCGGCCGCTGTATTTTTTAAGCAATACAGTTCCCTAGAAAACGGTTCAAGGCTCTTCTTTGGAATTAGAGGTGATCATATATTGGCCGCTATATAGAGACATTCGTCAATGGCTTGGCAAGGGTGAATAAAAAGGGGCAACCTTGCGGCTACCCCTTTTTATTGTTTGAATTTGGCTCACACGTGAACGATCGTTCAGTATGAATCTTTATTACTAGGTATAATACTTTATTACTATCCGACAACGGCAAACTCTATCGCATAAAAACTATTCAACAGTCACACTTTTTGCCAGATTCCTGGGCTGATCCACATCACATCCACGTCTGTTGGCAATTTCATAGGCAAGTATCTGAGCCGGAATTGTATAAAGAATCGGGTTCATCATTTCAGATACTTTTGGAAGATATATCACATCATCGGTAATATTTTTCAAATGCTCATCCCCTTCTGTCCCTATAAGAATAATCCTGCCAAGGCGAGCCTTGATCTCCTCTACATTTGAAATCGATTTTTGGTATACATGATCCTGCGGAACCAGTGCAAGAACCGGCATATCTTTATCTATCAGGGCAATAGGCCCATGTTTGAGTTCGCCTGATGCATATCCTTCTGCGTGAATATACGAAATTTCCTTCAGTTTTAGCGCACCTTCCAGGGCAATGGGAAAATTAACGCCCCTGCCGACAAAAAGAAAATCACGGCAATCATAAAAACCCTCAATAAGACTTTGTACCTCTTTTTGAATCCGTGGCAATTCCCTTTCAATGATTCCGGCAATGTCGATAAGCTCTTTACCACGTTCATTGCTTTCTGCGAGACTGATCATCTTTTTTTGCTGGGCTATAAACAGTGTGAGCAGAAAAAGTGCGGAAAGCTGAGAGATAAATGCCTTGGTCGATGCCACTCCTATTTCAGGGCCGGCATGGGTATAGACGGTACCGTGCGCCTCACGGGTCATGGTCGAGCCAACGACATTGCAGATAGTAATAATTTTCGATCCAAGTTTTTTAGCAATACGGATACCAGCGAGAGTATCTGCTGTTTCTCCCGACTGGGAAATGGAGATTGTCAATACACGTTCATTGATAATCAGATGTCTGTAACGAAACTCAGAGGCAATATCAACATCAACCGGAATACCTGTAAATTTTTCAATCCAGTATTTAGCAACGAGAGCTGCATGCCAGGACGTGCCACAGGCCACCAGAAAAATCCGATCAATTTTTTGTACTTCTTCTTCATCCAAACCAACTTCAGGCAAAGATACTTCACCGGTCTCAAGATTAATTCTACCACTTACAGTGTTAGTTATCGCCTGGGGTTGTTCAAATATTTCCTTTAGCATAAAATGCTTAAAACCTGCTTTTTCGGCCATTGCAGCATTCCAGTCAATGGTTGTAACCGTCTTTTTAAGCTCCTCACCGGTCGACAGAGAAAATACTTTTGCTTCCTCTGCAGTCAGTATAGCGAGTTCCATATCATCAAGAAAAATCACCTCTTTGGTAAATGGCAGCAAGGCTGGTATATCTGATGCCAGAAAATTCCCATCTTCCTCACTGACACCAAGAACGAGTGGACTCTGATTCCGTACCGCCACAAGTGTATCCGGCATTCCTGTCCATAACACTCCAATGGCATACGATCCTTCTATCCGCGACACAGCATTTTTTATTGCAGATACAAGATCATCCTCCAGATAGTCTTCAATCAAATGAGCCAGTACTTCCGTATCGGTTTCTGAAGAAAAAACATGCCCCTTTGCCTTGAGTTCCTCTCGCAGAGAATGGTAATTTTCAATTATGCCGTTATGGATCACTACCAGATTACCTGTGCAGTCACTATGTGGATGGGCATTTTCTGTAGTTGGTGCGCCGTGGGTGGCCCACCTGGTATGTCCAAGGCCGGTATGGGAAGGTTCAATAATGGCATCACCGATAATTGCTTCAAGCCTGGCTAGTTTGCCTTCTGATCTGTGTTTGACAAGTTTTCCATCTTTGACATAGACGATCCCGGCAGAATCATAGCCTCTGTACTCAAGACGCCTCAGCCCTTCAAGAACCACAGGGACAACTCTTTTAGGCCCACAATATCCTACTATACCACACATATATAACCTCTTAATAGTAAATACAAAGTACGAGAAGATGCACCAAAAAACAGATTAACAGCCTAACATTTCTTTTTATGGATTATCCAGTTTTTTCTTTAAACCTTGAAAAAAAAAAGGTACTATCCATCGACTTTAAGTATACCGAAAACACAAATTCACTTCTACCATTTTAAATTGATATGACTGACAGACAACGCCTAAAAGAAATTCTCCTGGACAAATCATACCGTGAGGGAACATTTACGCTCACCTCCGGGAAAATTTCAGATTTTTATATAGATGGCAAGCAGACCTCTCTTTCTGCAGAAGGTGCTTTTCTCTGCGGAAGGCTCCTCTTTGAACTCATTGAAAACGCACCCACTCACATCGATGCAGTTGGTGGAATGACACTGGGGGCTGACCCGCTTGTAACAGCTGTCTCCATCGCCTCGTTTATTGCGGAAAAACCAATTCCAGCATTTATTGTTCGCAAAGAGGCCAAAGGACACGGAACCGGCAACTACATAGAAGGGCTTAAAAACATGCCTGAGAAATGTACAGTGGCCCTGCTCGAAGATGTTGTAACCACGGGCGGCACATTGCTTAAAGTGATAGACAGGGTCGAGAGTGCAGGATTTACCGTTGGATTGATTGCCACTGTTGTCGAACGACAGGAAGGCGGTACCGAAGCACTTGCAAAAGCCGGATATACTATGGAATCACTTTTTACCCGTGAACAACTGCTAGGTTAAGCAACTGTGAAATGTAAACAATGTAGTGGCAAGCTTGAAGTGCATCGCATGTGCAGACGTGTCCGCATGAGGTGCACAAAGTGTGGGCATGAATACCAGATTCATGAGGTAGCCGGAGATCTCGACCATGAAACAGAAGAACTTCTGGGAAAATACACGTCCATTGTCTACGATTGACACCATAACAACTTGTTCGACCATCTTCTTTCCTCCCTTCTCCGTACGACTCTGATCAGTTTCTGATTCGACGGATCTCTTTTATATCCACTATTTCCTCGTTTTTATCGCCCCGCCCTCACCACAAAATAAAAAATAATTGATTGAATACCAGATAGTTCTATCCTTTTTTTAAAAAGATCATATAAAATGTGAGGAACTGATTTGAATATTACATTTTCCGACTGTATAATCACTTATGACAAATCAACCACTCATAACAAAATCCTTTGTAAAATCAGACGATGGGGCAACAATAGTCTGCCCGACCTGTAGTGCCGCTAAGACAATTTCGGTAAAACAGTTTCGTAATCGTAGCCACCTTGTCAGAGTTAAGTGCAAATGCGGTCATTCCTTCAAAGTTCAACTTGAATTCCGTCGGCATTATCGGAAACACACAGATCTGTCGGCAACATACGATCTTCTTGCCCCGGCAGTTGGTGGCGGTATCGCACATCTTATCAATCTCTCACTCAGTGGAGCCTGTTTTGAGGTGAGGGGGATTCACGAACTGCACATAGGACAAAAGGGAACTATCGCTTTTACACTGGACAACCGCAAACAGACGGCCTTTTTTAAAAACGTTACAATACGGTCAGTTAAAGGAAATCGCATAGGTTGTGAATTTGTAGATGACACAGCATTTGAAAAAGAATTAGGCTTCTATCTGCGTCCATGAAGTCGATCCAATTCTTTTACCAATTATTTTTTCAGCCTCATTCAAAAAAAGTTTCAGGGTTTTTCGATTGACAGCACTGACAACAAGGGCATTGTTGCCAACAAGTTGACTGGCCTGCCGGGCGTCGTCCAGCAGATCTATTTTATTATAGAGTTTCAACACCGGCAGATCTCCCAAGTCCAATTCAGCAAGCAGATCATCGACAACCTGCATCTGCTGCCGAAATGATGGATTGGATATATCGACCACATGTACAAGCAAATCAGCCTCTTTCAACTCCTCCAGGGTGGCCATAAAGGCCTGGAGCAGATCACCGGGCAAATCTTTTATAAAACCAACCGTATCTGTGAGGATAACCTCCATATCTGTTGGGAATCGCAGTCTCCTGCTTGTTGGATCCAAGGTGGCAAACAGCTTGTTCTCAGCAATAATATCACTATTGGTAAGTGTATTTAAAAGAGTAGATTTTCCGGCATTGGTATAACCAACAAGTGACAGTACCGGGAGATCTTTTTTTCTTCGTTTGGCCCGCCTGCGATAACGCTCTTTACTCACTTTTTTCAATTCTTTGGCAAGACGAGCCAACCTGTCATTGATGCGTCGTCTGTCAATCTCCAGTTTGGTCTCCCCTGGCCCTCTTGCACCGATTCCCCCGGTCAGACGCGACAGTGCGTCATCCCGTGAAGACAATCTCGGCAACATATATTTAAGCTGCGCCATCTCCACCTGAAGTTTTCCCTCACGGCTCATAGCCCTGTGGGCAAATATATCGAGGATAAGTTGCGTCCTGTCTATAACTCTCAGATCGGAGAAATCAGTAATTGAGCGAATCTGGGATGGGTTCAGTTCCTGGTTAAAAATGAGGAGATTGGCATCAAGCTGCAAAGCCTTGATCATTATCTCGGTCAGTTTACCCTTACCCAAAATCAAGCGGGGGTTTATTTTACGTCTCCTCTGCAAAACAGAATCAAGGACAATAACATTGTCCGAGAGCGCAAGTTCAACCAGCTCGGCAAGCGATTCTTCCGCCTGAATCTTCGGCTCTGTTGCAACACTGACAAGAATTGCCCTATCCTGCTTTGTATCAACTTTGCTGCCTGCACGCTTTGCTGCAAATTCTGCCTCTATTGCAGCAATCAGTTCTTCTGCTGAATCGTTTTGGTTGGCCGGATGAACCGGTGGCAGGAAAGTCCAATTCCCCCTATCGTCTCCACCAGAAAGTAAATGCGCTGTATACATGTTTTCCGGCAAGCCGTCGGGATTCACCTTAATCATTGAAAGGAGATCAAGCCTCAAAAAGAGAAGATCCATTAAATCTTCATCACTGATATCTTCCCCGCCAAGATGAGTATGGATCAACCGTACGCCACTTAACCGCCCACCCGAAGCCCTGCCCATACCGAGTTGAGGAATCATTATCTGTGAATGACTGCCAACAATGATCATTTCAATTTTCCCTGACCTGTGAACAAGCATACCGATTTGCCTGTTCAACTCAGACGAGAGCTGACACAATGATCTGGCCATTTCCGGATTAATAATCTGATCACGCTGAACACGTTTTTTGCCAATCCGTTCAAGTGCCTTAATCTGGTTGGTTTTCAGCCCAACCGTATTTCCAGTTACTCTGCCGATGATACTCCTCCACTCTCCTCACTCTTTTGAACTACATTCCCACGGCTGCATATGGTATCAGCCTTATATCCCTTCCACATTGGATCTGCGTAATTATCATGACAGGAAACACATAACCCGACTCTGAGAATTGCCTGCAGTTCAATGCCATTAAATGGTCTCAAATCCTTTCTTGAACTCTTTTGCAGAGGTTTTCCCTGCAAATTTACATACGCATCGAAGGGAACAGTTTTTCCTGCGCTTGTTTCCACGCCCTGGTTTATACCTTCAAAAGACATTACCCCATCTTTTATCAGAATCCTGCCTTCACCCAAGCCAACGGTTTTAGTGGAAGCGTGGCAATCAACACAATCCCGACCACTTGCCTGGGTGGTGTGAGGATTTATCGCTGCCATGGTAAAGCGGTTAAAACTCTGTTCAACTTCTCCCTTCTCATCAACCACCGTCACTATGTCCTGGCAGCCCGGTGTAACAATAACAATATCTTCTTTCCAGACTCCAAGCATCGGACGTTCATAACGAATATACGACCTGCCTTCTTCCCAAAGGCCGGCAGTCTCCTTAAGGCTGAGTTTGTCCAAGTGGGTGCGGGCAGCATCGCGTTTAGCGTGGCAACCATAACATTGGGCGACCCACGTTGAATGACAAGCCTCACACGACACACGTTTGTGCGCCGGGAAATCACATACTCCTTTTTTTATAGTTTTTAAAGGATGGATCCTATCATCAACTTTACCGATCAATACATTTTCACCATCCTTTTGTTCCACATTTGTAAGCAATTCATTTTTACGTGTTCTTCCGGGGGACTCCGTATGACAAACCTCACAGGATATTTCAAGCTGATCTTCGTAATGAGCATAGCTTTTGCCATCACCCATAATCTCATTACGGGTATGGCAGTCAATACATTCCATCCCTTTTTTATGGTGTATATCATCCGCAACGTTTAGATAAAAACGAGCACCGGGCAACTGTTTTGAATTCAACAATCCCTGTTCATAGGGTGTTCCATATCCTTCCGATTCAAATATACCCATATAGGAAATACCGATTCTGCCGGATCTGTTATGACAGCGAATACAGTGCGCACTCTGCACCTTTTTTGTTATCAGCGGATGTAATTTTTTCCCACTGTCATCCTCAGATACGTCGTCGTCCTGATCTGCAACGAGCACTGACTCCATACCGGTTTTACCGGGAAAAGAAGAATGGCAGGCTGTACAGCCTCCACCCTTTTCATTGAAAAATTCGGCGCCTCCCGGCATATCATTTTTCTGCTTCCAAAGATGACATGTGCCACAGAGTTTACGGAAATAGTCAAGGGCAAGCGATGTCTGACCACTTTTTATCAATTCTTCAACGGTAAGGTCAGTATCCTGAGAATCAGTCTCGCCCCAGTAATAGAGCAAGGTACCAATGATGCCCCTATTGGTTGCCATGAGAGAATTCTTCACCTTATGCACATCATTCTGATGGCAACCATCAACTCCACAGGTCTTTGCGACATAACGAAGATCCCCTGGATTTAGAACCATCCCCTTATGTCCAGCCTCTTTTGTTACCGCAAGAGGATCACCAAGATGGCATGAAGAACAACCGATGACAGAAGGGGCATGAGCTGGATCAAGTTTTTCGTCCTTATGACAACTCAGACACATATCAACACTGCCCGAGCTGGTAATATAGAGTTTATCCGGACGCTGAAGAAGATTTTCACTGGCCAGAAACCAGATGGAGGTACAAATAAAAAAGATGATAGCACCATATTTGACAATACGATCAATCGTAAACCTGCTTTTTTTCAATTGAAACAACAATGCTCTCTATCCCCGATAGTTTTGTACATTGGGAAACCGCCTGCCATAACCAAATGCCTTCGATGTCACTTTCAAGCCCATGGGAGCTTGTTTTCTCTTGTATTCATTCAAACGAACTCGTCGTAAAACATCATGCACAACCGCTTTTTCATATCCACGCGCAATAATTTCTTTTTCTCCTTCACCCTGTTCGAGATGTAGTTCGAGTATTTGATCCAGTAACTCATAGGGTGGCAGATCATCCTGATCTTTTTGATCAGGTTTTAATTCAGCAGTTGGTGCCTTACTAATAGTTCTCACAGGGATTCTTTCACCGTCCCTGTTCACATACCCGGAAAGCTCATAAACAAGCTGCTTTGGTACATCGGAGATAACAGCAAGCCCACCACTCATATCTCCATACAGTGTGCAGTAGCCCACTGCCATTTCACTTTTATTGCCGGTGGTCAACAGAAGATGGCCGAATTTATTCGATAGGGCCATAAGTAGATTTCCTCTGATCCTGGCCTGCAGATTTTGTTCGGTTAAATCATCATCCAATCCATCAAAAAGTGGAGCCAAGCTCTCTTGAAAACCCCCAAAAAGGGGTGTTATGGGAACAGTTTTGAAACTACAACCAAGATTTTCAGCGAGCTGTTTTGCATCTTCAAGGGAATCGTCAGAGCTGTATTGTGAAGGAAGGGCAACCCCAAGTACATTATCTGCACCCAGTGCATCGACTGCAATTACAGCGGTCAAAGCCGAATCAATTCCACCAGACAGCCCAAGAACAACAGATGAAAACCCACATTTTTGTACGTAATCTCTCACGCCCATCACAAGCCCATCATACACCTGCTGGAAAGGAGAAACTTCAATTGCTCCATGCGTGTCCCCTTTCCAGGTCGAAGTATCGACAACAATGAGATCTTCCTGAAAACCATGTGCAAGTGCAACAATTTCCCCAGCCGTATCCAAAACCATACTCCGTCCATCAAAAATCAACGAATCCTGTCCACCAACCTGATTGCAATATAGAAAGGGAGATGAATAGCGACGACAGATTTTCTCAAATATTGCCTTTCTGGTAGCTTCTTTTTCTCTTTGGAAAGGAGAGGCAGAAATATTGATAATTGCATCCACTGGATTCTTTTTCCGTATGACCGTCTGAAACAGGTCTTCCACAGGATCAACATCATAGATCTCGACATCATGACTCCAGACATCTTCACATACAGTCACTGCAAATGTCATGTCCTCTATTGTATAGAACTCTGTTTTTTCCCCGGCCTGAAAATATCTTGTTTCATCAAACACATCATAAGAGGGCAACAGTTGCTTTCTTGCTCTAAAAATGATTTCCCCTTTTCTTGCAACCACGGCAGAATTATAAAGTTTTTTCCCTTTTTCCCCTTTCCGTTTCTCAAAACAACCAAACATAACATCCAGGTCGGGAAGATCCTTTAGAAGTGATTCAACCGCACTGTCATGTTCGGTCAGAAACGATTTTCTCTCAAGTAGATCCTGGGGCGGATAGCCGGAGACGACAAGCTCAGGAAAAATTACCAGATCACAACCGGCCTCTTTAGCTTTTATCGACCACAGTTCAATTTTCGTGCAATTATAATAAAAATCACCAATAATCGGGTTGAGCTGCACAAGACCAATCTTCACGTTACTCTCCAGGTTTTCTTACATTTTAGAGCACTCATCTCAGTTTTATCTCTGTCTATTTACCCTTTTTTTTTGCTTCTTTCCTCTGATATTTTCGTACTGCACGATTATGCTCTGCCAAAGTCGAGGAAAACTTATGAGTTCCATCATTTTTAGCCACAAAATATAATGCCTTTGTCTGCAGAGGATCAAGAACAGCCTGAAGCGCTTTACGGCCAGGGTTGCAAATTGGCCCTTGCGGCAATCCTTTCAAAGTGTAAGTATTATAAGGGGTTGGAGCCTTTAGATCCTTTTTGGTTATGCGGCCGCCAAAATCTTTTATACCATAAATGACCGTTGGATCTGATTGCAGACGCATACCACGTTGCAAACGATTGATAAAAACGCCTGCAATAAGAGGACGTTCTTCTTCCGCCGCCGTCTCTTTTTCAACAATTGAAGCAAGAATGACTACTTGTTTCTGGTTAACACGTTCCTTTCTCTCTTTAACCAATTCCCGCCACACTTCAAAAAAGCGTTTTACCATCATCAAGACGATTTTCTCAGCACTTATGGAATTCCTCTCAAGAAGATAGGTATCGGGGTAGAGATACCCTTCAAAACTTGGCAAATCAGCCAAGCCGATTTTTTCCATCAAGGCTTTGTCATAGACAATATTTTCAAAACTGCGTACATCACACCAGCCTTTTTCTGAAAAAAGACTCGCAATCTGGCTGGCATTTAAGCCTTCTGGAATGGTAATGGCATACTGAATTGATCTGGCAACGGAAAGACTTTTTAGCACCTCCAACGGTTTCTGACCGGTTTTCATTAGAAATTCACCGGCCTGCAACCTGCTCGCATAGCCTGAGAACTTTGCCAGCAGGAGAAAGCGAAAATCGTCATCTATTACTTTGGCCTCACCGAGGATAGTGCCAATTTGCTTAACAGAGGTTCCCCCTGGAATGACTATAACAACCGATTCATCAGGGGCTTTGGGGCCAGAAGAAAATATATAGGAGGAAAACCAGACACCGGGAATCAGTGTCACAAGAAGAAAAAGGAGGACTGCCACAAGGACAATCCTCCAGAGCGAAACGGTTTTGACTGGAGTTACCGACGGATCAAAATCAGTCACTGCTTACTTTAGCTGTAGATTTTCTTTTTACACGTTTTCGACCGACAACTTTTGGAAAAGCAATTTTTACAACCTCATCCATATCTTTTACCGGAAAAAATTCCATTTTGTCCCGGATATCTTTTGGTATTTCAACGAGATCTTTTTCATTCTGCAAAGGAATGATGATTTTATTAATATCAGCACGCAGAGCAGCAAGCGCTTTTTCTTTTAAGCCTCCTATCGGTAACACTCTACCACGCAATGTCACCTCACCGGTCATGGCCAGATGACTGATTACTGTTTTTTTCGTTATGGCAGAATACAGGGCTGTAGCCATGGTGATTCCAGCAGATGGACCATCTTTTGGAATGGCTCCGGCCGGCACATGGATATGCAGGTCAATCTTTTCAAAATAATCAGCTTCGACACCCAGCTCTTCCGACCTGCTTCGACAATAAGTCAAGGCTGCCTGGGCTGATTCTTTCATAACATCGCCAAGTTGCCCCGTTAAAGTCAACTTACCCTTACCAGGCATAAGGTTGATTTCTATCTGAAGAATTTCGCCACCGACTTCTGTCCACGCAAGCCCTGTTACAAGTCCGGGTTGTTCCAGTTTTTCGAGTTCTGATTCCGGTATTGATTTTGGTGGACCAAGGTATTTATCTAGATTTCTAACCGTTACCCGATACGGTCCTTTGCCACCTTCTGCAACTTTACGTGCAACCTTGCGGCAGATTTTACCAATTTCACGTTCAAGATTTCTCAACCCTGCCTCGTAAGTATAGTGAGTAATAATTTGCGTCAGAGTTGCATCATCCATCCTGATCTGACTCGCCTTCAAACCATTTTCTTTCCATTGCCTGGGGAAAAGGTATTTTCTGGCAATAACAGTTTTTTCCTCCAAGGTATAGCCAGACAGACGAATCACTTCCATCCTGTCAAGAAGTGGACTGGGAATAGTATCACTCATATTGGCGGTTGTTATAAACATCACCCTGGAGAGATTTATAGGCAGATTCATATAATGATCGGTGAACTCAAAATTCTGTTCAGGGTCAAGAACTTCAAGCAGAGCCGAAGACGGATCACCGCGATAATCAGAACCGATTTTATCGACCTCATCCATCATAAAAATAGGATTATTGGTCTCCACTGTTTTTAACCCCTGTACAATCCTGCCGGGCATTGCTCCGATATATGTTCGACGATGTCCACGGATCTCTGCTTCATCACGCATACCACCTAAAGATAAGCGATGAAATTTTCTACCCATGGCCCGGGCTATTGACTGGCCAAGAGAGGTTTTACCAACACCGGGAGGACCGACAAAACAGAGTATCGGGCCCTTAGTTGATTTATTGAGTTTACGAACAGCAAGATACTCAAGAATTCGTTCTTTCACCTTCTCTAAACCGTAATGATCTTCATCCAGAATTTTCTTGGCACGTACAAGATCAAGACTGTCTTTAGAGCTTTTTTTCCAGGGAACATCAAGAATCCAGTCGATATACGTTCTGATTATCGTCGCCTCCGATGAATCCGGGTGCATCATATCCATACGACTGAGCTGTTTTTTTGCCTCTTTGCGAACCTTTTTGGGCATTTTGGTTTTCTTCAACCGCTTTTCGAGCTCATCAATTTCCTGACTTCTCTCGTCGGTATCTCCCAGTTCTTTCTGCAGGGCATGGAGCTGTTCCCTGAGGAAATATTCCCGCTGGGATTTACTCATCTCCTCTTTGGCATCACTCTGGATTTTGGCCTGAACTGTAGACACCTCTAGCTCTTTTGTCAGAAGTTCATTGACAAGCTTAAGCCTTTTTTCAGGATCGAATTCTTCAAGGATCATCTGTGATTCAGAAATTTTCAGACGCAGATTGGAACCAACAAGATCTGCTAACCGACCGGGATCTTCGATATTATTAATGATCATCATCAAGTCAGCCGAGAGAATACCACGCAGAGACATTATTTTTTCGGTCTGCTCACGAACGGTACGCATAAGAGCTTCAACCTGGACGGTAACCTCTTCGGCATCTTCATCTTCAACAACTTCAACGGCGACCTGATAAAACGGTTCTGTCTTTTCGAATTTTGTGATTCTTGCCTTAGACATTGCCTGAACAAGAACCTTCAACCGGCCATCCGGGAGTTTCAACGTCCTCATGACCATACAGACCATACCGACGTCATACAGCTCTTCTTTTGTAGGATTGTCCTTAGTTGCATCCCTTTGGGTTACAAGCATCAGCAGTTTATTGGCATTTAAAGCCTCATTAACTGCCTCAACAGAGCCCGGTCTACCCACAAAAAGCGGGATAATCATATAGTTAAAAATAACGACATCTCTTACAGCCATCATGGGAAGGACTTCAGGGATTTCCATGTCCTCAGTATTTGAAAAATCGTCCATGCCTATACTCAATGAATCATTAAATTCCACAAAATCCTCCTAAAACGTATAACAAAAAGTACAGAATTGACGTGTTGCCCCACAAAGTTTCAGTTGTCCTGTACTGCAATCATCTCTATATTCAAATAGATAGCATCTCAACATGTATCTGGTTTATTAAAATCTCGGAAATACTAAACATCCAAACCACTTAAGTCAAGACAGGTAATGGACTGATCGTTCCTCCATGTTGCTTTTTTCTTGAACTCTTGATTTTTTTTTCTCATAGTGGACAATCCAATCATTTTTCACATAATTCAAAACGAGGTTAACATGTTAACAAACCATAGTTTTTTTGATACATCGGATTTTCCCCATGCAGATCTCTTTCAACAGGATACTCTTGTCTGGCAGCCGCTCAATGGTCTCAAAAACTATATGGACTCTTTTCCTTATCCGCAATACAATCATCCGCTCATAACAAGTGGCGTTCCTCTTACACGACATATCATCATCCACAACGGCGATATATTTCCCTCAGATGGTGTAGATATTATATACGGTGATACAACGAAAGGAAAACTTTTGGTAAAAAGGGATGAAAAAGAGCTTTCAGGTGCATCTGTTATTATGGCAGGAGCCGTTCTTATCGGAGACTCCATCTCAATTGGTGAAGGCGTACTTATTGAAACGGGTGCACTGGTAAAATCGCCCGCTATCATCGGTGATATGTGTGAAATTCGCCAGGGAGCGTATCTACGTGGGTACTGCCTTGCAGGAAAACGTTGTGTCCTCGGTCATACAACAGAGATCAAACATTCCATATTTCTCAACGATGCCAAGGCGGGGCATTTCGCCTATCTTGGCGACTCCATCCTCGGCTCCAACGCAAATCTAGGTGCCGGCACCAAATTTGCCAACCTGAAATTTCTGCCAGGAAACGTGACCATTTTTCACGATGGAAAAAGAATAGATACAAAAAGAAGAAAATTCGGTGCCATTCTTGGCGACAACTGTCAGACCGGCTGCAACTCTGTGACAAGTCCAGGAACACTTATGGCAAAAGGTGCAATGCTCCTGCCCAATACAACAGCTAAAGGCGGATATCACGCTGAAAAAGAAATCATCCGGTAATGCTTGGCAGTTAATGATTTTATTTTTTCCGCACAACCATGGTGGAAAAGTAATGTATTTCTTCACCGACAGCATCACGGATATTAGTCCATATCTTCTGATCCGGCAGACTGCATCTTTCCACCAGAACAGCATTATCGACAAGACCAAGTTCTTCCAGCAAGCCAACAAGCCTTGCCATCACTTTGTGAACTTTCATAAAAACTATTGAATCACTCAGGGCAAGCAGTTCCCGGATTGTGTCATTTTCAAAGGTGGCAGGGATAACAACAAGCCGTTCGTCACCAAGACAAAGTGGCATTTCAGCTACTGCCGATGTGGCACCAATCGCTGAAACGCCGGGAACAATCTCTATATGGAACTTGGCACCATTGTTCTGCAGAGTTTCACAGACATAAAAACCCGTAGAATAGATGCCAGGATCACCCAAGGTAGGAAAAACCACATCCTGTCCATCTTCAAGACATTTTGTTATTGTGGCAGCTGCCTGCTGCCATGCTGCCTGTACTTCCGGATCCGGAGATTTATCACGGTGCACCTGTTTCATGGGAAACCTGTGACTGAGTATCGTTTTCCCCTCGCTTTCCACGGCACCAGAAGCAATTCTCAACGCCATGCTGCCACCATTTTCAAACGCTGACGGTACAAACCATACACCACACTTTTCCAGTATATCAGCAGCCTTCAAGGTCATCAGTTGTGGATCACCTGGCCCAACTCCAACCACATAAAACGTCCCCTGCATTGTTCACCTTTTCGCTAGAAGCAACAGAACAAACCCCGGAAAATAAAAAACCCGGAATCAATTAGCTTGATCCGGGGAGTCCCTGTTTTCCTCGTATCGATCCAAATCTCCTTTTCCACGGGAGAACTGTAATCATTATTTCAGACAGGTTTTCTGACTTCCGGATCAATCGTCGTCCACACCTTCCCAGGATATTCAATTTCTTCCCAGTGGCTTAACGTGAATTGTGTCCCCGGTTACAGCGGCGGGCCCGTTCTCGATTTACACGAGATTCCCTCTATCCCCTATTTGTGGGATTTTGGCTCAAATATAGAGCATCTGAAAACAAGTCACAGATAACAAATTGGTTCCGATAAAGTCAACTGTTTTCTTAAATATTCAGACGCACGCTACCAAAGAATGAATTTTGATAATAGTTATTTTCTTTATTTATCAGGAGGTGTAGTATCGCTTCGATGATAACTGAAGCACTCCGCCCGATAATTTATACAGTATAAAACGTTTTATGGAACAGGATCTTATTGCTCAAATCTGGCCTCAGGTGATCTGGCCTATCTTGAGAATCACTTTTTTCATCACAGTCGGTCTTTTCATTGCCAACATGATCGAGAGCCTGAACTGGACACACAGGCTTGCAACTCTTGCTCGGCCACTAATAAAAATAGGCAGACTTTCCTCCATTACCGGGGCAAGTTTTTCAGTCGCTTTTTTTTCAGGAGTCTCGGCAAACTCTATGCTGGCAGAAGCTTACGACCAGAAAAAAATGAACATTGACGAACTTATTTTTGCCAACCTGTTCAATTCTTTACCACGTTTTTTTCTGCATCTGCCCACCGTGTTTTTCCTTACTGCACCACTTATCAAGGGAGCTGCGGTGATCTACGTCGGACTCACATTTTCAGCCGCACTTCTTCAAACCTTTCTCGTAGTTCTTGGCGGCAGACTCTTCCTGTCAGTTAAAAAATATGAAGAACATACAACCATACAGACACGAAAAAAAACAAACTGGAAACAGGCTTTTGAAAAAAGTGTGAAGCGTCTGCGCAAGCGGATCATTAAAATCCTTAAATTTATGATCCCTGTCTACACCCTTTTCTTCCTTTTGAACAGATTTGGTTTCTTTACTCAACTAGAGGATTTTATTGCCAACAGGGCGTGGTTTCTTTCATGGCTCAACCCCCAGAGCCTCGGTATCGTGATCTTACACATCAGTGCCGAATTTTCCGCAGGACTTGCAGCAGCAAGCGTGCTACTCGCTCAAAACAGTCTTTCGTATCGAGATGTGGTTTTAGCCCTGCTTGCGGGTAATATTCTTGCTGCCCCAATCAGGGCTCTTCGGCATCAACTCCCCTATTATACAGGTATATTTTCGCCAAAGCTTGCCGTTATACTTGTAGGCATCAGCCAATCTGTGCGCGCTTTTTGTGTTATCATGGTGGCAATATGTTATTACTATTTCACCTTATAAACACCATAGTGACATTGAAACACGATGAAAACTCTTTCTGAAAAAAAGTTTATCCTTTTAACAGCCACACTCCTTGTCCTCTGTTTCCTATCTATTATTATATCAACAGGAATGGGATATATTTCAATCACAGCAACTGATATCTTTCGAGTACTCGCTGCAAAAATATCCGGCAATCCCGATCTGCAGAGCGGTATCGAAAGCACTATTCCTTATGTCATTATGGATGTCCGTCTGCCGCGTATCCTCACCGCCTCCCTTGTCGGGGCCGGACTTGCCATAAGTGGCGTCATTTACCAGGGAATCTTGCTAAATCCACTAGCAGATCCGTATACCTTAGGGATTTCAAGCGGCGCTGCCTTTGGCGCATCCATCGCCCTGCTTGCCAACCTCAGTATGCTCGGGCAGTTCTCAATTCCAGTATTTGCCTTTACCGGAGCAATCATTACCCTTATGGTGGTGATGTACCTCTCAACCTTTAACGGCCAAATTTCGGCTAATACTCTGATCCTTTCAGGTGTCATTGTCGGCGCTATTCTCTCCGCCGGTATAAGCTTTCTCAAATACATTGCCGATGAACAGGTAGCTGTTATTATCTTCTGGCTTATGGGGAGTTTTGTCTCTGCAACCTGGAAGGGCGTGATGCTGGTAGGGCTGGCGCTTATCTTCGGCATGATTGTAACACTCTTTTACGGCAGGGATCTTAATATTATGAGTCTTGGCCGCAGATCATCGGATGCTCTCGGCGTAGAAACGGCAAAAGTACGCATTATTCTCCTCCTTACAGCCTCCATGGTAACCGCCATTTGTGTGGCAGTTACCGGAATTATCGGTTTTATCGGCCTTATTATTCCCCATCTGATGCGTTTTTTTGTAGGTCCTGATAATCGTAAACTCCTGCCGGTTTCCGCCCTGGCCGGAGCCATTCTTTTACTGGCAGCAGATACTGTCACCCGTGCAATTCTACCAGTAGAGGTGCCGATTGGTGTATTAACTGCACTTATTGGCGGGCCATTCTTCTGCGTAATTTTCAGAAAGAAACAACGGGGCAGTAGCTATGAATAAAACAACTCTATTCAAAACGGATGGGGTGAGTTTTACATACGATGTTACTCCTGTCCTGCAGGATATAAACCTCAACCTGCAAGTCGGGAAATTTTATGGTATCGTTGGCCCCAATGGATGTGGAAAAACGACCCTGCTTGATCTGCTCATTGGCAGCCGCTCAGCTGCGAGCGGGAATATACTGCTAAGAGACAAACCAATTCAAACCTACAACCGTCGATCCCTTGCCCGTATTCTCGCCCTGGTTCCCCAGGAATTTGATACAGGATTTGGCTTTACCGTGGAAGAAATAGTGCTCATGGGCAGGCATCCGTATATCGAACGCTTTGGTTCTCCATCCCCTGCAGACTGGGATGCTGTGGAAAAAGCAATGTCCCTGATCGGTATTACAGAGCTAAGAAAGAGATATATCAATACGCTATCCGGTGGTCAAAAACAGAGAACCATCGTGGCACGTGCCTTAGCCCAAAATACTTCTGTTTTACTTTTTGATGAAGCTACATCGAGCCTTGACATTAAATATACTCTGCATATTTTCAATATTGGCAGACAACTTGTCCAAGAAGGCAAAACCGTCATTGCAGTAATCCATAATCTCAATCTTGCGGCTGCTTATTGCGACGATATCATTTTTATGAAAGATGGAACAATCCAACTGGCAGGCCCGACAGCTGAGACGCTTACTCCGAAAACTATTGCAGATATTTTCGACGTAGAAGCCAATGTCACACAGGATCCTTTTAATCACTCTTTACAAGTTAGTTTTCAGTATTCGACAGAGATATGAACCCTACGACTCTTTATGATCCTTCCCGACAACAGTACCGTAGAATTGGTATTGTTGTTTCTCTTCTGCTTCTTCTTTTTTTGTTCTCGTATTCAGTTTTGGTACGAAAAGCTGAAGCAACAGAAGAAAACTCTATTGTCGACGCATCCGGAAAAACAGTTACAGTAAAAACACCATATAAACGGATAATTTCACTCTATTCTGCACATACCGAAAATATTTGCAGTCTCGGAGCGCAGAATCAGTTGATCGGTATTTCACGTTCAGACGACTACCCTCCTTCCATCACTGAAAAACAACGGTTTTCCTACAGGGAAGACCCTGAAAAATTTATCGGCAGCAAACCGGATCTTGTCCTTATCCGTCCAATGATAAAACGATCCTATCCTGAATTCATCAATAAACTGCAAAAGGCCGGTATCACCGTTATTTCCCTGCAACCAACCAGTGTAGACGGTATGTTTGAGTATTGGAGAAGACTCGGTATTCTTACTGGCAAAACAATGGAAGCGGATGCAATGATACAAGCATTTCATGAACGCCTTCAAATTGTCAAAGAGAGGGTGGAAAAAATAGAGGATGAAGACAAACCAAAGGTCTACTTTGAATCCATACACAAGAAAATGAAGACCTTTGCTCCCCAAAGCATAGCTGTTTTTGTTTTGCAGCAGGCAGGAGGTGTCAACATCGCAGCCGATGCGACCCAGGTGAGAAAGACCAATATTGCTTCCTTTGGCAAAGAAAAACTGATTTCAAGAGGCAAAGAGGTCGATATCTTTCTTGCCCAACACGGGAGAATGAATCCGGTGAGTCTCGATATTATCAATAAAGAACCCGGTTTTTCGGCTCTAAAAGCGGTACAAAATCAGCGTGTCTATCTTATTGAAGAATCTCTTGTATCACGTCCCACTCTACGTATTCTTGATGGCATAGAACAACTCAACAACATCCTCTATCCATAGAGTACATCTCTTATGAAAACAGATTCACCGCCTTCATTTATCATTTCCGGTACCTCAAGCGGCTCCGGTAAAACAACAGTTGCACTTGGACTGATGGCAGCCTTTAAAAATAAAGGTTTTACTGTGCAGCCATTTAAATGTGGCCCTGATTTTATTGATCCCGGCCTGCATAAACTTGTCACCGGCAACATATCCAGAAACATTGATATATGGATGTGCGGTGAAGACTATGCCCGTTCCACTTTTTCCCGCAACCTGCAAAACTGTGATATCGGTATCGTCGAAGGCGTTATGGGTATGTTTGATGGCGGGATTTCGTCGAGTGGATCACTCTCTGATTGCCTTAATATTCCCGGCATACTTGTGCTTGACGTCCGTTCAATGGCTGAAAGCTGTGCTGCCATTGTCAAAGGATTTGAGACATTCAGGCCAGAAGTTGCACCAAAGGGTGTTATCCTGAACCGCATTGCAAGCGAAAGACACCTGCAGCTTATAACCGACGCAATCAATGAAAACTGCCAGGCGGAAATACTGGGATATCTGCCAAGAAGTGTTGAGTTTGCAATTCCCAGCCGCCACCTTGGGCTTTTAACAGGTGAGGAATCACCTCTAAGTAAGCAGGGAATTGAACATCTTGCCAATACTGTCGCAGAGTATATCAACCTCGATAGAATTCTTGAATTAAGTCGTTCAAGCCTCTCAGCACCGCCTCAGACACTCCCAATAAAAAAACCATGTTGTAGAATAGGAGTGGCACGGGACAAGGCATTTTGCTTCTACTATGAGGATAACTTCGACATTTTGAGGGCAGCCGGAGCAGAACTTGTCTTCTTCAGCCCTCTTCATGATACGCAGTTACCTGCAGACCTTGATGGTATCTATCTTGGCGGTGGTTATCCTGAACTATATGCAAGGCAATTAAGCAATAATCATTTGATGATAAGAGAAATAGACAACTGGATCAAAAATGATGGCCCGGTCTATGCAGAATGTGGCGGGTTTATGTACCTGACAGGAGGAATCACTGATAGCGACGACCGCTTTCATCCCCTGGTTGGTAGTTTTCCCGTTCAGTCACACATGCAGAAAAAACGCGCTGCTCTTGGATACAGAGAAGTAACAACCACTTCCCCTTCCTTTTTCGGGCCTGCCGGAACCATTTTGCGCGGACATGAATTCCACTATTCCAATATCGATAAGATGCCTGACAGCGTCAATCGTCTCTATGATGTAAACAATGCTACCCTAGAAGGGTATAGCTATCGTAATGTTCTTGGAGGTTATATGCATCTCCACTTCGGATATTCTCCGCAGGTGGCAGAAAATTTTATTCAATTTTGCAAAGAGTAAATACTATGGCTGTAAAACTTCGTAACATTCTTCCCTCTGAAATCGAGAAAGAAAGCTTTCGCATGATAGAAGAGGAATTTGGCCCCATCAATACAGATAGGGCAACGTTTAAGGTAATCCAGAGAGTAATTCATGCCACTGGAGATTTTTCCTTCAAGGACAATATGCGTTTTTCTGAGAATGCAATTGAAGCCGGTATACGATCCATTCGTGAAGGCAAAGATATCCTCACCGATGTCACAATGGTTGCCGCAGGAATCAGCAAGGCCATGCTCGGCAAATGGGGAGGAAAAACCATCTGCCGTGTAGGCGACAGTGAAGTTGCAGCACGAGCAAAAGCTGAACAGAAAACACGGTCAGAGGTCGCAATTGAAATGGCACTTGGCAGCAATATAGGTATCATTGCCATGGGTAATGCCCCAACAGCTCTTGTGCAGGCAATAAAAAGTTTTGCAGATGCCGATCCGGACAAAGCTCCTCTTTTGATCGGTGTTCCAGTGGGTTTTGTTAATGCCGCTGAATCCAAAGACCTTCTGGTTGAAAAAAACAGTTGCTATATAACAAGCCTTGGTCGCAAGGGGGGAAGTCCTGTGGCGGCCGCAATTGTTAATGCGCTTATCCGGCTTGCCGCAGACTGATCATGGCTAAACGTCTACGAAGCGGCTTTACAACCGGATCCTGTGCGGCTGCCGCTGCAAAAGGTGCACTGCATGCCCTCGTGCACAATTGTTGCCCTGAAAGCGTGGAAATCCCTTTTCCCAGGCAAAGCAGAGTTCGTTTCCAGATCCATGACTGCACACTCAACAGTAATGATTCAGCCACCGCATCAGTCATAAAAGATGCCGGAGACGATCCTGATGTAACAAACCGTGCAGAAATTTGCGCTACTGTATCCTTTGCAACACACGCCGACACCGACGCCAACTATGTGGTTATGGACAACGTCCTGCTTGCAGGAGGCGAAGGCATAGGCACTGTCACCAAGCCTGGTCTTTCGATACAACCCGGGGAACCCGCCATTAACCCGGTTCCCCGAAAAATGATCGCTGCAGCTGTAAAAGAAATTGTTGCTGACAAACAAATTGTTGTCACTATCTCCATCCCCAAAGGTAAAGAACTTGCCGAAAAAACGCTTAACAAAAGACTTGGCATCATTGGCGGACTTTCCATTCTTGGAACAACGGGCGTGGTACGTCCTGTTTCTGCAGATGCGTGGACGGCAACAATCAAAGCATCCCTTGATGTAGCCCGTGAAGCGGGATTAAAAGATGTGGTTTTGTCCACCGGCAGAACATCTGAAAAGGGCGCCGAGGATTTTCTGAAACTTCCCGAAGAAGCGTACGCCATGATGGGTGACTACCTGGAATTTTCACTCAAAGAAGCTTCAGCTCGTAAATTTACTACCGTACATCTCTCAGGAATGTGGGCAAAAATAATGAAAGCCGCCCTTTGCATTCCCCAAACCCATGTCCGCCACGGTGCACTTGAGGTTGCGGACGGTGCGGCTTTTCTGCAGCAACTTGGTTGCAGCGGTAAACTGCTTGAGCGTATTCAGAACTCAAATACAGCAAGGGAAATGTACCAGCACCTTGAAGATGCAGGAAAAACTGATATTATCAACGCAGTTTGTCTTGCAGCAAAAAAATATTGTGAACAGGTCACTGGCTCCGAGGTACACGTCTACCTTGTAAATCATAAGGCAAAAATACTCACCCATGTCTAAAATATTTGTCATAGGTCTATCCCAACCTGTTCTTTCACAACAACAGACAGAACTTTTGTCAGACTGTGAACTGATAATCGGCACTGCACGATTCAAGAATCTTTGCAAACCTTTCTCTGCCAGCTTCCTACCTGTTTCGCCCCTTAACACCGCCCTGCAAACCGCAAAAAACACAGTAGAAAAGGCAAACGTTGCCATACTCGCAAGCGGCGACCCTCTTTTTTTTGGTATCGGCAGAAGGATTCTTGAAGAATGTGATCCGAATAAGGTTGAAATCCACCCTGCCCTTTCTGCCATGCAACTTGCCTGTGCCCTGTTTAAAACATCCTGGGATGATGCACAGATTTCTACCCTGCACGGCCGCACACATTGTCACGTCCCAGGCTTGCTTCTGCAAAATCATAAAAATATTCTCTTTACCGACAGCCTCAATAGCCCGGATACTATTGCCGGACAAATTCTTCAATACCTTGAACTGATTGGAGATACAATCCTTATTGATAGTATCCGGGTACAGGTCGCAGAAGACATTGGCCTGACGAGCCAACACGTTTTCACCGGCACATTGCAGACAGCAGCCAAAACCATTTTTTCACCATTAAATGTGGTGTGTATAACTGTTCCCAGACAAGAACGAAAAACGTCACATGGCTTTGGTTTAACAGAAAAAGAGATCTCCCATAGCCGTGGCCTGATAACAAAAAATGAGGTTCGGGCAATTACCCTTCATGCATTAAAACCTAAAACAGGTATCCTTTGGGATATCGGTGGTGGCAGCGGTTCTATTTCCATCGAATCGGCACAAATCGCTCCAGAAATGACTATTTATGCCATTGAACACAAAGAAGAAGGCATAAAAAATATTATGGCAAATATCCGTCATTTTGGCTGTTATAACATCGTGCCTGTTTTCGGCAAAGCGCCATCCGCTCTTGTAGACCTTCCAGCCCCAGACCGTGTCTTTATCGGTGGCAGCGGAGGCTTCCTCGGCCAAATCGTTGAAACGGTTGCAGCCCGACTTAAAACCGGTGGGCGACTGGTAATAAATGGTGTTATCAAAAAAACCATTGAGACAGCACCTGTTATCATGCATGACAATGGATTTCAGGTAACTTCCAGTAGAGTTCACGTTACACGCCGTGATGAAAATAATAAAGAAACCATCTACAACCCTATAACCATATTTACAGGAAAACGATGACAACAACTGAAACGGTGTATTTTATTGGAGCTGGTCCGGGTGACCCTGAACTGATTACGGTAAAAGGGCAACGATTATTAAAAGAAGCTGATATTGTTATTTTCACTGGCAGCCTTGTGCCAAAAGCCCTTGTCTCCGGTCTGAAAGCCAAAATCTATGATTCTGCCGGTCTGAACCTGGACGAAGTTTTTGCCATCATCCTCACCTCCTGGAAAGAAGGTAAACGTATTGTTCGACTGCATACGGGAGACCCTTCTATTTACGGAGCAATTAACGAACAGTTTGCCCTTTTGAAAAAACATGCAATACCCTATGCTGTTGTTCCTGGCGTGAGTTCTGGAACTGCAACAGCAGCCGCTCTCTGTACAGAACTGACTCTGCCGGAGGTTTCTCAAACCGTTATATTCACGCGACGGGCAGGACGAACCCCTGTCCCTGTAAAAGAAGATCTCGCCCTTCTCGCTTCCCATCAGGCGACTATGATGATCTTTCTCAGTGTCGGGATGATAGAGAATGTGGTAACCGACCTTCTTGACGGTGGCTACCCCGAGGATACACCTGTTGCAATCGTTGAAAAAGCAAGCTGGCCGGATGAAAAACAGATTAGAGGGACGCTTGCCACAATTGCTTCCCTTGTGAAAAAAGAGGGTATTACCAAAACCGCAATAATTGCCGTAGGACAAGTTCTTGCTGAAGGCCCTCCCCCCGAACTTTCAAAACTCTACGACAAAAACTTCTCCCACGGATTCAGGAAGTGAGCCGGCATGCCATGAAAATTGGTGTTTTAGCCATTACTGCCGGAGGAAAAAAACTGGCTGGGCGACTGGTTCAAGAGATGGACAATACCAGTCTCATCCAGAGCAGGGGTAAGGTGTTCTCTACAGTTAAAGAACAGTGGCAGAACTACGATGGTTTTATTTTTATCATGGCCGCAGGAATTGCTGTTCGCGCTATCGCCCCTCTGCTTGACAATAAATCTGTAGATCCGTGTGTTATCGTTATGGATGAAAAAGGAAGCCATGTTATCAGCCTACTCTCCGGCCACATAGGCGGTGGTAATGACCTGGCAAGATATCTTGCTAAAATCACCCATGGGACTGCCGTAATTACAACTGCTTCCGACACCCTGCAACTTGTAGCCCTTGACTTATGGGCAAAAGAACAACATCTTGCCATAGAAGACCAAACCGGGTTGACTGCGGCTTCTGCACAACTTGTCAACAAGGGCAGGCTGAAGATTTTCACAGAACTTACTGTCGACTCTCTGCCTGCAGGTCTTAGTCGGACAGAAGACAGAGACGCTGCGGATATTATCATCTCTTCCTACAGCACAACCACTCGACCACTCGCAGTGTTCAGGCCACTAAATATCGTTATTGGCACCGGCTGCAACAGGGGAACACCACCAGAGGAATTTGAAGAGGCTATCTCGGAAATGCTTGATGACCTGAAGCTCAGTCGTCTCTCCATCCGTAACCTGGCATCCATTGATAAAAAAAATGATGAAACCGGATTATTGGCCTTTGCTGCCAACAACAACTGGACTATAGATTTTTTCAACAGCGATAGCATAAACAGACTTAAAAACCTTGAAATCTCTTTTGCCGCACTCAAGGCAGTTGGTGCCATCGGCGTTGCCGAACCAACAGCACTCCTCAGTGCCGGGAGCAATCTTTTACTCAGCAGGAAAAGAAAATGGAAAAATATAACAATGGCCGTAGCTCAGGTACCCTTTTCGTTGTCGGCACAGGTCCGGGATCTGTCCAGCATATGACCCTGGCTGCCCGTGACACTTTGCGAAATGCGGATGTAATCGTCGGCTATAAAACATATCTTGATCTTATCGAAGAATTCCTTCCCGGAAAAGAAATCATCTCCTCACAGATGATGAAAGAGGTTGACCGCTGCAGGCAGGCTCTTGACAGTGCAGAAAGTGGCAAAACTGTTGCTCTGGTTTGTGGTGGAGATCCCGGCATCTATGCCATGGCTGGCCTTGTCTATGAAATGGTCAAAGAAAAAGAATATGGCTGCAAAGTAGAGATTATTCCTGGGCTTGCCGCAATCAACAGTTGTGCGGCAAGACTTGGGGCTCCTCTTATGCACGATTTTGCAGCAATCAGTCTCTCTGATCTGCTCACCCCCTGGGAAGTTATTGAAAAACGTCTGCAGGCTGCAGCGATGGCCGATTTTGTCACAGCAATCTATAATCCAAAATCCAAAAAACGCACTGAGCAGATTGGACAGGCAAGAAATATATTTCTGCAACATCGCAGCCCTGAAACACCAGTGGGAATAGTGACAGCAGCAACCCGTGAAAATGAGAAAATTGCTGTCACAACACTTGAGAAAATGCTCGAAAACGATATTGGTATGCAGTCCACACTGATCATCGGCAACAGCCAGACTTTTTCCTGGAATGATCTTATTATCACCCCCAGGGGCTATACAGGGAAATATAACCTTTAAAAGGAAAAGTGTATCTTTTTGAAAAAAATATCCATTCTACTCCTTAAAATCCTGGGTTGGCGTCTTGAAATTAAACTCCCGAAAGAGAAAAAATACGTGGTTATTGGTGCACCTCATACCAGTAACTGGGATTTTCCGCTTACCCTTCTTGTCCTTTCAGCATCAGGACTACGCTTCTCGTGGGTAGCAAAACATACGATGTTTAAAGGGATTTCCGGATCATTTTTCAGAGCAATCGGAGGTATTCCAGTCAACAGAAAGAGCAGCCACGGTTTTATAGACCAAATGGTTGCTGCCTTTAATGAACGGGACAGACTCATTCTTACAATCGCTCCCGAGGGAACCAGATCCTGGAAAAACCACTGGAAAACCGGTTTTTACCATATTGCTCGCAGAGCGAATGTTCCTGTCTGCATGGGCTTTATGGATTATCCTTCTAAAACCATAGGATTAAACAAAACATTCATGCCATCCGGGGACATTTCAAAGGATTTTGAAATAATCAAAGATTACTACAAAGGGAAAACCGGCAGACGACCACAACAGCAATCGACAATCACATTTCGTGAGAGAAGAAATTTACAGAAACAGGAAGAAGAGGAGACAAAGTGACAGGAACACCTCCTGCAGACATAGTAAGCACCCTTAAAAATGGCTTAACTTTGCCTTATTTTGTCTTGACCATGGGGGGCCTCTTTAAATAGCGGTCCCTTTTTTATCCCGATGAACCGCAAGTTCATAGCATTTTCCAATCAGGATGCAGTTGTTGGAAACAATTCTCTACTCTTATTTTTTTGATATCGGCGCCATAAAAAAATATAGAAAACGCCTGCCATCATAAACAGATCCCTTAAAAATACAGCTTTCAGCCCATGGAAAGCTTTGCTTTCAGAATCTCCACTGCCAAAACAGCCGCAGTCCACGTCAAGTCCCATGGTAATACCATATCCAAGAATCAATAAAAATAAAAGTATCAGCCCTGCAATCAGTGAAAGACTTCCTTTGATATTAAAAATAATACCAATTCCTCCTACAACTTCCAGAAGTGGTAGAAAAACAGCTACAGGCAAAATAAATGTATCCGGCAAGATACCATATGCCTCAATAAGTGTTGCAAACACCCGTGGCTCAAGCAATTTTACCCCACCAGCATAGATAAAAATAATTCCTGTGACCCAACGCAGCAATGTACACACCCCGTCCAATATTTTCACAAAAGTCCTTTTTCCAAAGAATTGCTATATTTTTACCAATTTAGTCTTGTTTTACTGTCACAGACAAAAAAACAGAGTGTAACATCTCAGCAAACTGTTACAAAACAAACCGTTTATATAAATTTAATACAAAGCTGCTCAACCTGTTATACCTCTTGGTTAAAGAAGGACTATCAGCTATGATCAGCAGATCTGGCCGTTTTTTAAGAATCAGGCGTGCAGCCATCTCAGCTGCCTGCTCTGTTATGTTAGCACACTGGTAAAAATGTGCTTTTTTATCATATTTCACTTTTCTTGACAAAACCCGGCAGCAGGTGGATCCATTTACTGTCCTGAATTCATTATGAAGTGCAAGACCGCTTTGCCGCATATCTTTACGGTATGAATAAGGGCGCGAGTTACCAATAAATAATCCTGCTGCCAGCACAGCTCCGCTTAATGCTCCACAAAGACATCCACTGTCTCCCATTGCCACACAAAAAGGAGCTGCCATAGAAACAGCCTGTTTTTCTGTCAACCCACCATTCAAGCCTTTATTCAAGGAAACCAGGACAGCTTCTGAACACAAAAGCTGTCGGCTTACATATAGGTTTCTTGCATGATTTTTAAGATCACAGACTACTCTTTCAGCTTTAAAGCTATCATGTTTATTACTAACTTGAAAAATAGTTCTCATACTTTTTTTAAGTAATGTCCGGTAATGATTTTGCACACTAAACAAATCAATTATTTTTCAAGCCAGGCACATTTAGAAATGACAAAAACGCCCTATTGCAAATTTCTAACCGGACACTACTGTCCCATTTTATCTATTTTGAAGACTCGACAGGATAATCTTTACCCTTCCAGGCAAAAATACCGCCTGGGTGGCGAAATACATTTTTATACCCGAGTTTTACAGCCCAGGCAGCACCATTATGACTTCTCGTACATTTTACAAATCCGCAATAAATCACTATATTTTTATTTTTATCCTTACCAAGAAGTTTTTCAAAATCTTCTTTAGATTTACCATTGGTTTCTTTAGCATCCCATTGTTCCATTTCAGGGATGGGAAATAAAAACTGAACAGCTCCTGGAATATGGTTCTTTTTATAGCTAGCTTCATAGGGCATGGTGTCTACTATCAGCATATTCTTGTGACTATCCAGCCAAAGTTTTAAGTCACTGGTTTTAACTACATCGTAACCTCCTCTTTGAACCTCGCGCAAAAGCTTGACAGCCCCGGTTTCTTTTTGTACTTCCTTTTCAAACTTATTGTCTAAAAAAGCAAAACTCGGAGCTGCAAATCCTGTGATCAAGCTTCCAAGCAATATGCTTTTAAGTATCCATTTCATTTTTTTCATACAAGTTTTTCCTTTTGTTAAAATTTTCATTAAAATAATGCTTACTCTTTTTTTAAAATTAAGATTTCATTAATAAATTTGACTACTCACGGAGTTCATAACTCTATTTTTTTATTATCTCTGAACCGTAACTGCTCGCAGGTGCTCCATATTCGTGCAGGCACATTTTCCTGTTATAGCCACTCTATATCGGCAAATGTGACAGTGCGAAGACGGGAGACCTGTGAGCAGTTACTAATAAATTTTGCAAACAGGAACATAAATAAGATATACCAATATTGCAAATAGGAAATTACTATGAGACATGAGGGATATATAGATTTTTTCAATTTCAACTTTAAAATATAGAATGTTTGATGGATATCAGAGAATTAGACTTCTTCTATAAGGTAGGATAAAATTCCTGCTGCAACGACCCTCAATTTTTACGAGTAAAAGACTGTATCGCAAGTCCAGTCACTACAAAAATTAGTCCTGCAAATGGTAACTTCTCCAAAAGTGTTGGTAAAATAAAGCGTGCGTTCGAACCCCTGCCCTTGTATGATGGGAAGCATGAAAAGCACATTCGATCAACTCACCAAAAACATTCCCAAAGAA
>CAMZKN010000015.1 GCA_947311315.1 uncultured Desulfobulbaceae bacterium
ACACATTTGCCCGTCATAGCTCCTCTATACTGGCAAATGTGACCGTGCGAAGATGGGGTGCCTGTGAGCAGTTACGCTCCTATAATAAAGGTTTTTCTCCCCAGTGAACGCCGATGGTGCCAAGCATAAACTTTTTATAGTCTACGTCGACAAAGCCTGCCCTGCGGAAGAGTTCCGCTAATTTTTCTGCCTCGTAAAAGCCCATTGTTGAACCGGTCAGGTAGGCATATGCACTTTCATCATCGGCAATCAATTTCCCCAGAACAGGAATGCCAAAGCGAAAATAAAAACGAACAAAGGGGTAAAATATATTTTTAGCAGGCGGAGTGGTATCGAGGCAGACAACACGCCCACCGGGTTTTAATACCCTTCGTACCTCTTTTAATACCCTGAGGGAGTCATCTACGTTTCTGAGCAGATACCCAAAAGTCACCGAAGCAAAACTCTCATCTCCAAAGGGAAGACAATTGGCATCACAGGCTTGCCAGGATGTCTTTGTGTAACCAAATCTTTTACCGGCCTGTCTGAGCATATTCAGGGAGAAATCACTCCCAACGGTTTGAGCTTCCGGCCAGGTATCAGCCATCAATGATGCAATGTCACCGGTTCCGGTGGCAAGATCAAGGGTCCAGCCATTCCCGGGATCCCCTGCCATTTTCACCACAAAACGACGCCATTTCTGATCCTGCCCCATAGTCATAACCCGATTCATCAGATCATAACGTCCGGCTATGGAATCAAACATTATCTGTACGCCCGGCCCTTTACTCAACGTTTCTCTCCTTATCAAAAATCACTATACCATTAACAGGGTGCGGAACCGGGCGTTCTTGGAAAGGGAATAACCTCACGAATATTGGTCATTCCTGTAACAAATTGCACCAGCCGCTCAAATCCCAGACCAAAGCCGGAATGGGGAACCGACCCATAGCGACGTAAATCGAGATACCAACTGTACTGTTCAACTTCTATTCCCGCCTCAACCATACGGGATTTAAGGGCATCAAATCGTTCTTCACGTTGACTGCCACCGATTATTTCACCAATCCCAGGCAGCAGGACATCCATGGCTGCCACAGTTTTACCATCATCGTTGAGTCGCATATAGAATGGTTTGATACCTGACGGGTAATCAGTGACAACAAGTGGCCGTTTAAAAACTTCCTCGCTCAGGTATCGTTCATGTTCCGACTGCATATCGATACCCCACTGCACGGGGAAATCAAATTTCTTTCCTGAACTTAGCAGTCTGTCAATTGCCTCGGTATAAGAAATCCGGGCAAAATCCTGTTCCACCACACCTGCAAGTTTTTTCAACAAGCCCTTTTCTATAAATTTATCAAAAAGAGCCATATCCTCTTCGCAATGTGTCATAATATCAGTGAGGAGATATTTTAGCATCTCCTCTGCAAGCTGTATATTACCGGCAAGGTCACAAAAAGCCATTTCAGGTTCAATCATCCAGAATTCAGCCAAATGTCTGGATGTATTGGAGTTTTCAGCCCGGAATGTTGGCCCGAAGGTATATACATCACCCAGAGCAAGTGCATAAACTTCGGCCTGCAACTGTCCACTCACCGTCAGCCCTGCTGGTTTACCAAAAAAATGTTCCGCGACATTTCCTGACTGACCGGTTGTCACCTGAAACATCTCTCCTGCACCTTCACAATCACTAGTGGTTATTATTGGCGTATGAACCTGGATAAAACCTCTCTCCTGAAAGAACTGATGCACACTGAATCCGAGCCGTGAACGAACACGCGCGACCGCGCCCAGGGCATTTGTTCTCGGGCGAAGGTGGCTAAGCTCCCTTAAAAACTCAAATGAATGCCGTTTTTTCTGAAGCGGATATGTCTCCGGGTCGGCAGTTCCAACGACTTCAACCATTGTGGCGTGCAGTTCAACATCCTGGCCTTTGGCAGGGGATTCTTTCAATTCTCCTTCAATACGTACACTGCATCCGGTCGAAAGCTGCTTTACCTCGGTATTGTAGTTTTTAAGTTTATCGTCTGCTATGATTTGCAGGTTGGCAAGACAGGAACCATCATTGATATCCAGAAAAGAAAAACCACCTGTATCTCTTCTGGTACGCACCCAACCAGTTACCAGCACATTCTGGCCAATAGGTTTATCCTTTAGGAGTTTATGTATACGTGTTTTCATTGTTCACCATTTATTTTATATTTTCTCACAACAAATAATCAGTTCTTACATTAGATAGCGCAGCAAAAAGAGAGGTTTTTACATTGGGATCTTCCAGATACAATCTTTCCAAAAGATTCCTGACTTTTTCACGCCTGGTGTCTGCAGATAACGGACAGAAATTTTTCACAGGTTTAAGGTGAAGACCTCCACTGATTTCCAAAACCTCATTTTTATCAAGATAGGCCAGAGGGCGAATTATGGAAAGTGATCCCCCAAACAACTTCTGTTTTGGTTTCATAGTAGATATATTGCCACTATAAAACGCATTAAGCATAAATGTCTCTATGAGATCATCTTTGTGATGCCCCAGCGCGATTTTGTTATAACCGTACTCCCTGGCAAGATCAAAGAGCTGATTTCTTCTGTTTCTCGAGCAGAGAAAACAGGTTCGATCCTTCTCTTCAATTACACGCTCACAAACGTGTTTAAAGTCGACCGCATATTGCACCAGTTGTCGGTCAATTGTATAGCAGGGATCCTCTACACCTTCTGTACTCCGCCAAAAACCATGGTCGATGTAATATGCAGTCAATTCAAAGCGAATTGGAGCTTTTTTCTGCCACATTTTCAATACACAGGCGAGGGTCAGGCTGTCCACACCACCAGATACACCAACCAGAACACGGTCTCCATCCTCAAGCATAGAATAATGATCCATTGCCTGACCGATTTTCCTGTTGCTCCTGGCTGGTAAAACAGAGCGTTTTTTCATCTATCAATTTTCATAAAGTGGCTCATCGGGATCCACTGGCAGCTGCTCATAGTACAAAACCCGCGGCATGTACACTGTACAATTCACGGGTTCACACAATAAAAGCATATATAACATTCATTTGAAAAAGAGCCAATAAATCATCGAACTCTTAAAATTCGCACATTAAAACGCTATTTAGTGTCTGAACGAAAACCTGCAATTTTTTTCAAGTTCAAGGCGGGTGATAATTTTAACCGCAGGAATACATTAAGTATTTTGAGGATTAAAATTTGAGCCCAACGAAGAAATTGGGAA
>CAMZKN010000016.1 GCA_947311315.1 uncultured Desulfobulbaceae bacterium
ACAAAACACAAAAACAACTCACTTCAATAAAAGCTATGTATGGCCTTCCACTGGTTAAAGATTTTCGTAAGATGCTATGCGACGGTTAGAATGGACTTTACCAACACTTTTGGAGAAGTTACTAAAAAACTATTTCCGCAGCAAATAGTTTACCCCTTTTTCCAGACCATCCAGTGACAATTCAAACATTGGAAAAATAGAGCCAATTACATTTATGGTATGGGTATACGGCCACTGGTTCTCAGGGATCGGATTCAACCAGATTGCATGTTGAAATGTTTCCGTTAAGTATTTTAATCGCTCGACCGAAGGCCTGCCGCTTCTCTCAAAGGTATAAATTGAACCATCGGCGACCATGAGTTCATAGAGCGCCATGCTGGCATCACCCACGACGATCAATCTGGTGTCGGGGTCAAGTTTTTCAAATTCGCTGATAGCAATCGGCTTGCTGTGTCGTGATGGATCCTCCCAGAGAAGATCATAAATCGTATTATGAAAAAAATAGGTCTTAATATCCTTGAACTGTGCTTTGGAATAGCCAAAGAGAGTCTGCACTATTTCCACATAAGGTTCCATTGACCAGCCACCGTTATCGATAACAAGAATAATCTGCAATCGATCAACAATGGTTCTATCAAATACCAGTTCAATTTCTCCACCATTTTTAATGGTCTGATCAATTGTTCCTTCTATGTTCAACCTGTCCTTTGGCCCCTGCGGCACTAAATGACGCAGTCTCTTTAGAGCTTCACCTATGGAACTAATCGTCAGTGGCCCCTGGGTGGAATACTCCCGGTATCTTCTCTCTCCTGCGACTTTAATTGCGGACTTATTTCTCGACTGCCCACCAACCCGCATACCACCGGGATGAAAACCTGAATGGCCCACTGGCGAAGTACCACCGGTTCCAATCCATTTTGAACCGCCATCGTGCCTGCCATCCTGATCTTTGAGACGTTTTTTGAAATATTCCAGCAATTCTTCCGGTGACATTGATTGAAGCTTTTTTTCATCCACCCCAAGGGCACCTGCAAGCGTTTTGGGATTTTGCAGCCATTCATGCAGCATCTCATGGGCCAGAAATTCCGAGGTTATATCTTCAGCCTCAGGGAGTTCTATGCCCTCGAAGATATGGGCAAAAACCTGATCGTAAAGATCAAAGAATTTTTCACTCTTTATCAGTATAGTCCGGGCGGCAAAATACAAATCATCAACGCTGCTTACGAGATCACTCTCTATAGCCTGATGCAATTTAAGATAAGATGTTGGACTTACAGGTATTCCGACATCTTTTAGCCTGTAGAAAAAATCAATAAACATATGAAATCACTTCAAAAGAAACGTTTTTTTATCAGGGTATTCGATGCCCTCTGGTAATCACTGCTTTTCTTAAACAAAATCCCAAGGTATGGAATCTGTTTTTTCAGTTTATCCCCATTTTGAAAATCAGGATCTGATTGAAGAGCACGTATCCAGTTGATAAGTTCTCTGGTTGCCGGTTTTTTTTCAATGCCTTCAATATTACGCAAGTCATAAAACATTTTAATGGCATTATCGGCCAGCTTGTTACCAAGCTGAGGGAAATGAACATTAATAATATTTCTCATCATTTTCGGGTCAGGAAAAGCGATATGATGAAAATTGCAGCGCCCCAAAAAAGGATCGGACAAATCCTTTTTGGCATTTGAAGTAATAATAATCACAGGCCTGTTTTTTGCGCATATTGTCTCATCGGTCTCGATTATATCAAATTGCATCTGATCAAGGACATCCAGCATATCATCCTGGAATTCTGTTTCTGCCTTATCGATTTCATCAATCAGAAGTACACAACGTTTTTCTGAGCAAAATGCCTGTCCAATCTTACTCATTCGTATATATTCTTTGATATCACTGACATTTCGAGTTGAGTCACCAAACCTGCTGTCATTCAATCGTGTAAGAGTATCGTACTGGTAAAGTGCTTCCACAAGTTTCATCGACGACTTCACATTGAGAATAATAAGGGGCATCCTCAATGTATCTGCAATCGCATGACCGAGCATAGTCTTGCCGGTGCCCGGCTCTCCTTTAAGAAGAAGAGGCATCTCCAGTACCATTGAAATATTAACGATTTTTGCAAGCTCCTGATCCAGAACATATTTAGGAGCACCGGTAAAAGGTGTAGATTCCATGACTATCCTTAAAATACATAAAAAAAATTATCACCAGATGTGAACATTTCGACCAGATTTCATTAATAATCACATTATCATAATAGTCCACTATAACCGGCGGTTCGATATTTTTTTGATTCGCGTGCCACGATGTAGTAGCGACCGATTCCACCTTCAGCTTTTCAAATATTTTCGACCTCTTTCTAACTATTATTGATATGTAGAAAAATCAGCATCTCTTCACATAATATCATAACTTTAAATTGACTTAACCTATTGTTTGTAAAGGAATTCAAAAACACATTCTACTCCTGCTTGCAAACGATCTTTAGTTAATATTTTTTTTCACAAATTGTGAACATTCCATTACGATTGACTTTTATTTTCACGCCCTGTACATTCTGCTGCTGCTGGAGTATTGCGGGTTGAGATCTAGAGGTACCTATAAAGCTGGCTCTAAAAAGAATTATTAACTTAATAGTACCGGTTCAAAAGATACCTAAACAACAAGTAACAGGGAGAGTTTGGCTGTTATCTGTCACCACCTGTCACTTGACGAACTTCGGGAGCAAAAAGAGAATGATACTCTTACGTTTACCCATTAAGTCACTACTGCAATCGGGTTATTATACTGCTGTCTTCGTTCCCTTTTTTTCGATCTACACCTCTCTTTTACCTCCACTCCCCTTCTTCAGTTTTTTTGATAAAAAACAATTTTTCCAATTAAATAATTCTAATTCAGTCTTAAATACTTCCCTGACTGAACGAAATTTATGTTTTCTGCAATTCTTGCAACACAGCACAACGTAACATGTCGTAATTATTTGTGTTTTATAAAAAGATAACTCAAAAATTCAACGATGTCGGTAGCCATGGTTACCTCAGGAGGAAGAATAACACGTAGCCTGGCGCAATTTTATTCTCAAACTTCAATGCAATATCGTTGGGGATACACAAAGACGTTTTCCCGGCAACATGTAATTGGACAGGAAAAAGGAAGAGCACAATGTCAGAAAGCATCATCAAAATAAAAGGTAAAAAGAAAGGCTCCTTTCTTGATAAAGTAAAGGAGATCCTCCCGGACGGTGGGAATCTTAACCTCTGTCTTACTTGCGGAGCATGTGCTTCGGGTTGTCCTGCCACAGGTCTTGAAGACATGGATCCACGTAAGTTTTTACGCATGTGCGCTATGGGCCTCGACGAAGAGGCCATCCACTCACCCTGGGTTTGGATGTGCACCATGTGTCAACGCTGTATCTATGTCTGTCCCATGAAAATTGATATCCCTCAGCTGGTTTTTAATGCCCGAGCGGAATGGCCCAGGGAAGATCGTCCCAAAGGCATCAGAGATTCCTGTGATATGGCTCTTAGAAATGATTCCAACAGTGCAATGGGAACAGCCCCTGATGATTTTATTTTCGTCGTCGAGGACGTTTTAGCTGAATACCAGGAATCACAGCCGGAATTTAAAGATATGCAGGCTCCTATAGATAAGCCTGGTACCTTTTTCTTTCTTAATCAAAACTCACGGGAACCTGTCACTGAACCTGACGAGATGGTGCCTCTCTGGAAAATACTCCACCTTGCAGGCGTTGACTGGACATACGGATCAAAAGGGTGGGCAGCCGAAAACTACTGCATGTTCCTTGCAGACAACGACTGCTGGGAACGAGTCACGAGGGTGTCGGCCAATCAGGCCGATGAACTTGGGACTAAGGTCTTCCTCAATACCGAGTGAGGACACATCACATTCTCAGTCCGGTCCGGACTGAAAAAATTTAACATTGATCACAAATTTGAAGTAGCTTCCATATACACTTATTACGCTAAGTGGATAAGAGAAGGTCGACTCAAAGTAAATTCTGACTGGAATAAAGATCGAAAAATCAAATTTACCATACAAGATCCTTGCCAAATTGTACGTAAAGGTGAAGGGGATGTTATAGCAGATGATTTGCGGTTTGTTATTAGCTCGGTGGTTGGTGAAGAAAACATCATTGAAATGACACCAAACAAATCAAATAATTATTGTTGTGGTGGTGGTGGTGGTTTTCTCCAGTCTGGTTACACTGAACAGCGCCGAGCCTACGGTAAAATCAAGTTCGACCAGATAATAAGTACAGGTGCTGATTACTGTATAACCGGCTGCCATAACTGCCATGCCCAGGTACACGATATCGGACACCATTTTGGTGGGAAATACCAGACCGTACATGTCTGGACTCTGATATGTCTCTCGCTTGGAATTCTTGGTCCAAACGAAAGAACATACCTTGGCGATGATTTAAAGGATGTTGACGTTTTTCACCCTGAATCCTCTTTATTTTAAAAGTGAAACTGACATCCAGGGAAAATCACTAACCCCGATAAACGGGAAATAAGTCGGGATAAGTACCTTCACAAAATTCCTTTTTAAGAACAAAAATGAATTTTAAGGTACTAAACCAACATGCTCTGATTTGGAGGGAAAGAAGCGTATGAGTTTTCAAACACGATTGGCAGCAAAAGATTTTATTGTACTGGCTGAAATGCACACCCCAAAGGGAATCAATATTTCAAGGCTTGTAAATGATGCAAGTCGCCTCAAAGGTAGGGTTGATGCAGTTGTTATACCCGATATGGACAATGGCATTATGCGAATGAGTGCACTTGCCGGTGGCGTTTTGCTCCAACAACAGGGTATTGAAACAATAATGCACATGTACTGTCGTGATCGCAACAGAATGGCCCTGCAAGGTGATGCACTTGCGGCTCACGTCCTCGGCATTCAAAATATTATTGTTGCCCATAGCACTGATATGAGTGAGAGCGATCACAGTGATGCAAAACCTGTAAATGATCTTGACGAAACAGAACTTATTGAATCACTGGGAACCCTGCAGAAAGGCAAAGATATAAGCGGTTTTGATCTTGATGGATCGCCTGATTTTTCTATTGGTTGTACTCTTGCCCCATTTTCCAGTGACGAAGAGTTGGCAGCTTCACTAACTGCTGCCAAAGCGCAGATTGCAGCTGGTGCAACGTACGTCGTAACACCACCCATTTACAGTGAAGAGGGTTGTTCTGAACTTTTAGAAAAAACCAAGCATTTGGGGGTACCCGTAATCGCAACGGTTTTTCTGATCAAATCCCTTGCGATAGCACAATATATTGCCAACAGCGAACCGGGTGCAAAAATCTCTGATGATTTAATCAGGCGTATCCGTAAGTCTTCAAACAGAGAACAGGAAGGCATTAAGATTGCCGCAGAAACAATCCTGGCGCTAAAAGAAAATGCTGGCGGTGTATTGATCCAGACATTGGGATGGGAGCACAAACTCCCTGATATTCTCGAAGCTGCAAAGCTTTAGTGCCCTTTTGGGGTGTTAATGAAATAGACAACAGTATCAAACTATCCAAGGATTGACCGATTATTTCGTTTAACCCTGCTAAACCTGTGAAAAGAAAAGGTAACAATGCAGAATTCAAATAAACTCCAAACCCAAAATAACAAAGTGCTCGTTATCGGTGGAGGGCTCGGTGGGATACGAACGGCTCTGGATTTAGCTGAAGCAGAAAAGGATGTCGTACTTGTAGATAAAGATTACACCATTGGCGGGTTGATGACCCAGCTTGACAGGACGTTTCCTACCAATAACTGTGATCTCTGTACCCTCGCTCCTCACCTTTCAGAAAGCAATCGACAGGAACATATCGAGCTGCTGACGATGACAAGTGTCGTGGGTGTCACCGGAGAAAAGGGTAATTTCACTGCTACTCTGGATACCCAGCCACGCTTTATCAATCTCGAAAAATGTACCGGTTGCGGAGATTGCCTGAAACACTTCCCTGAATGTGTTCGCTTTAATCCAGGCCTTGATCACCGTGCACCGACATGTATGCGCTATCCCCAGGCAACTCCACAAGCATTCTCCATCGACCTTGATAAGTGCGAGGATGTTGAAGCACTTGTTAAAATATGTCCTGCAGAAGCAATAAACGCAGATGACATGGTCATACGACGTGAAGTCCGATGTTCGTCAATAGTGCTCTCCACGGGTGCATCTCTTTTTGACCCGAGCGAACTCGATTATCTAGGGTATGCCAAATTCCCCGATGTTGTCACAAGCCTTGAGTACGAAAGAATTCTTTCCGCCTCAGGCCCAACCGGCGGCAAACTTGTTCGTCCGTCAAATGACAAACAACCGAAAAAAATCGCATGGATTCAATGTATTGGTTCCAGGGGATTACAAAAGGGTGCAGGCTCTTACTGCTCTAACGCCTGCTGTATGTTCGCGTTAAAAGAGGCCATTGTCACCAAGGAGAGATTCCAGGAAGATATTGAAACAACTATCTTTTATATGGACATGCGTACCTTTGGCAAGGACTATGAGCTCTACTTCGAAAGAGCGAAAAATGAATATGGAGTACGCTTTTTGCGTAGCCGTCCTCACTCAATTCTCCAGCTTGAAGGCAGTGATAAGCTCAACATGATTTACACCGTTGATGACAGCACAAAACAGCTTAACGAAGATTTTGATATGATCGTGCTTTCAACCGGTTTTAAAACCTCTGAAGAGAGTCGAAAGCTTGCTGCAGATATTGGCATCGAACTCAATTCGGATTTTTTCCCGGTAACAGACGGTTTCAACTCAGTTGCAACCACTAAACCAGGCGTTTATGTAGCTGGAACTTTTCAGAGCCCCAAAGATATTCCTGAAACAATGGTTCAGGCAAGTGCTGCAGCCTGTATGGCAGCCACAGACCTTCCTGTCCTCGATGTAAAAGTGGAAGACACTGAAGAGGAACAGGCAACCGAGCGGGATGTCTCTGGTGAAGAACCTAAAGTAGGTGTGTTCATCTGCGATTGTGGAGATAATATCGGCGGTGTTATCGATGTTGAAGCACTCGTCGAAGAAGCTAAAAATCTTCCTTTTGTTACCGTATCAAAGGCGGAAGGACACGGATGCAGCCGGATCTCAATGGACAATATTCGTAAAACTATTGAGGAAGAAGGTCTTAATCGTGTTGTAATTGGTGGCTGTTCGCCCCGTACGCATCAGGCAAAATTTCAGGATCTCATCCAGACAGCAGGCCTCAATAAATACCTGTTGGAAATTGCCAATATACGAGACCAGGCCACCTGGGTACATAGTGGTAAACCTGAAGAAACCAGCAAAAAAGCTCTTGAATTGCTCAAAATGGCTGTTGGTGCTGTAGTTAAAGCACAGCCCCTGACTGATCAGACATTGCCAATAAACAAAAATATTCTTGTTGTTGGCGGCGGTGTCACAGGAATGACATCTGCACTTCGTCTTGCCGAGCAGGGATTCCAGGTTTATCTCGCCGAAAAATCAGATAAACTCGGAGGTGTAGCACGGGATATCATTAAAACTCTGGAAGGTAATGACGTACAGGAATATTTGACTGACATCATTGCCAAAGTACAGGGACACAAAAACATTCAGATTATTACAAGAGCTATGATAGTCGATCATTCCGGGATGCCCGGGATGTTTAAAACCGGAATGCAAAGTGGCCCCCAGATGTTCTACAGACAAATCGAACATGGTGTCACTATTATCGCCACCGGAGCCCAGCCAAATCGGCCACCGCTCTACCTGCTCGACCAATGTGCATCTGTTAGAACCCAACTTGAAACCCAACAGTTCATTTTCACAAATCCCGAAGTTGTAAAAACCTGGGAAAACGTGGCAATGATTCAATGTGTTGGTTCCAGGATTCCCGAAAACCCCAACTGCTCTCGTATCTGCTGTCAGAATGCCATAAAGAATGCGCTAGCCATTCTGGAAATCAATCCGGATGCACGTATTTTTGTTCTTTATAGAGATATGCGTACTTACGGGTTCCAGGAACAATATTATCAAAAGGCACGTGAGAAAGGGGTTATCTTTGTCCGCTATAAGGCCGATGACCCACCTGTGGTCGAAATGGCCGGTGATCAGGTTGATGTCACGTTCTATGATCCTATTTTGAGCCAAAAAGTCAGCTTCACTGTTGACAACCTCAGTCTCAGTACTGGAATGATTGCCGACAACGACTCAACTGAAGAACTTGCGATGATCTTTAAACTTCCTCGCACGGGCGACGGTTTTTTCCTTGAAGATCACGTAAAACTGAGACCTGTGGATATGTCTGTTCCGGGATTTTTTGTTGCAGGAACTGCCCATTCGCCAAAGTTACTGAATGAATCAATTGCTCAGGCTAATGCTGTTGCTGCCAGGGCTCAAACCATGCTGGCAAGAGATGTCATAAACCTCGGAGCAGCTTCAGCACGGGTCGACGGTAAATTATGTGCAGCATGTCTTATCTGCGTAAGAGCATGCCCCTTTGATATACCGTTTATAAATGCAGATGGATATTCAGAAATTGACCCGGCCAAGTGCCACGGTTGTGGTATGTGTGTTTCGGAATGTCCTGCCAAGGCTATTCAACTCATGCAGTTTGAGGATGATAGAATTCTTGCAAAAGTGGAACAACTTCTTGAAAGGATAAGTGCATAATGGAAAAATTTGAACCGGTAATTGTTGCCTTCTGCTGCCACTACTGCGCGTATACTGCCGCAGACATGGCAGGAAGCCAGCGACTTCCCTACCCTACAAATGTAAAAGTTATTCAGGTTCCCTGCTCATGCAAAGTTGACGCTCTCCATATAGTAAAAGCCTTCGAAAAAGGTGCGGATGGTGTCTATGTTGCGGGTTGCCTGGAGGGTGACTGTCATTTCAAAAATGGCAATGAAAAAGCCGCCCGCAGAGTCGAATATGTACAGAAATACTTAGATGAAATCGGCATCGAAAGTGAACGACTCGAAATGGTCATGATGTCAGCTGGTATGGGCTATCGTTTTGCTCAGGTAGCTACAGAAATAACAGAGAAAATTCGTAAACTTGGTCCAAGTCCCATTAAGACTGCAACAGCCCTGTAACCGCCAGTAAGTCGAGTGACGGAATAATTTATAAGGAGAGTTAACCACAATGATAACTGCTGAACGAAAACCTTTAGAAGAACTCATTGAATACATTAAGCCATTTAAACGCATACTCCTGCTTGGCTGCAATGAGTGCGTAACTGTCTGCTCTGCCGGTGGCAGAAAAGAGGTTGGGCTTCTGGCCTCAGGACTCCAGATGGCAATGCTGAAAAGTGGTAATAATATTGAGATCCGCCAACACACACTCGAAAGACAATGTGACCCTGAGTATGTGGAAGAATTGGTACCAATGATTAACGATGCGGATGCCGTTATGTCCATGGCTTGTGGATGTGGCGTACAGGAAATCGCCATGCGGTTTAAAGATAAGCCTGTTTTCCCCGCAGTAAACACTACGTTCATGGGCGCCTCCGAGCGCCAGGGAGTATGGGCTGAGAGATGTCAGGGCTGCGGTAATTGCCTACTCGGCGAAACAGGTGGGATTTGTCCTATCGCCAGATGTGCCAAACAATTGATGAACGGTCCCTGCGGTGGTTCTGTTACCGGTAAATGTGAGATTAGTGACGACGTGGATTGCGCATGGCAGCTTATCTGGGATCGTCTCAAATCCTTAGGACTCGAAGAGAGATATATGGAAATCACACCAGCTAAAGACTGGCGTTCTGGTGGTGGTAGTGGTCCGAGAAAGATTATTAGAGAGGATTTGGCAGAATGAAAAGTGAAAGCAGATTAGAAAAAATTTTAGCGGCAGGTCATTTAGCTGTTACCTCAGAATGTGGCCCTCCACGTGGATGTAAGCCGGAAGACGTAGTCACCAAATCAAAATACCTTGAAGGCATTGTTGACGCCATCAACGTCACTGATAATCAGACAGCAATGGTTCGTATGTCCAGCCTTGCGGCCTCAGTGATTATCAAACAACAGGGCCTTAATCCCTTATTCCAGGTGACCTGTAGAGACAGAAACAGACTTGCAATGCAGGCCGATATCATTGGTGCATATTCCCTGGGTATCGATACCATGCTCTGTCTTTCCGGTGATCACACCAAATTTGGTGACCATCCACAGGCAGCCAATGTCCACGATATTGACTCCATGCAGCTTCTTCAGATGGTTAAAGGTATGCGGGATGATGGCGTTTTCCAGGGTGGTGCTGAATTGAAAGGAGCCCCAAAGATGTTTATTGGTGCTGCGGCCAATCCATTTGCAGACCCCTTTGAACTGCGGGTCATGAGGCTTGCTAAAAAGATAGCGGCCGGAGCTGATTTTATTCAAACCCAGTGTATTTTTAATGTGGATAAGTTTGAGCAATGGATGGAAGGTGTACGTGCCAAAGGTCTCCATAAAAAATGCTATATTCTTGCCGGTGTGACTCCATGTAAATCCCTCGGAGCAGCCAGGTATATGTCCAAACGCGTTCCAGGTATGGATGTACCCAAGGAAGTTGTTGATCGCATGGCCTCTGTACCTAAGGAAAAGCAGGCTGAGGAAGGCGTCAACATCTGTATCGAGACCATTGAAAGGCTGAAAAAAGTTGAAGGTGTTGCCGGTTTTCACATCATGGCCATTGAATGGGAAGAAATTGTCGAAGAAATATGCGAAAGAGCAGGACTTCTTCCTCGACCTCAGGTATAAATAGAGACAGGAAACGAAAACATTATAATAGATGGAGGAAAGAAGAACATGAGCGATAGTAAACGTATTCTTGTGGTGGATGACGATACCGATCTCGTGGAAATGGTCTCCATGAAATTGGAAAATGAGAATTTCCAGGTGGTCAAAGCATATGACGGCCTCGAGGCCATGGATCGGATCAAAGAAGAAAAACCCGATTTGATCATTCTTGACGTTATGATGCCTAGAAAGGACGGGTATACTCTTTGTGACGAATTAAAAACTTCTGAAGAATATAAAGGCATTGTCATCGTTCTTTTGACTGCAGTAACCGAGGCTATTAAAACCACCAACTATACACATATGGGTGGAAAAACTACTTTAGCCGATGACTTTATCACCAAGCCTATTGACCTTGATAAGCTAATGGAGATTGTAAAAGACAATCTATAATCATACTGAGTCCTCTCCTGATTTAAACGGGGGAGGACTAACTTCTTCATGATTGAAAAATCTGCGGAAACCCACCGCAAAATTGCAATAGGTGGTATCAAGTTCAGTGAAGAACTTGTCCACATTCGCCTCATGGCCCAGAAGCTGAAAGACACGTCTTTCTCCGGGGTACTACAGCTTATTGCTCAGAAACACATCAATATTCCGTTTATTTCACATTCCACAACCAGTGACTCTGATACTATTTCATTCTGCATAAACAACGACGATTTGGATCAGGTTCAGTCATTACTGCGCGCTGCAACTTTTCATTGTTCTTCTATTCAAGTCATTAAAGGTATTGGAACACTCACCATTTTTCCCCATAAAAACAGTTTTTCTCTTCTCGGAAACGTTGTTGGTATTTTTGGCAAACATCAGTTCCCTCTCTATTCACTCTGTACATCTATTTCCGCCATCGCGTTTAACACCGATTATATCCATCTGGATCATGTCGCCGAACGACTTGCCACCATTATCGAATTGCCCGACAACCATGCTCCTTTCAGACAACAATTTTGTCTGAAACAGATGGACTGATCTTTTCACCTTGCTGGAGGTACATTTTTGGAAACAATAGCTGTCTATTGGGAAGAAAAAGTGCAGGTGTACGGCATTACGCAAAAATCCGATCTCTGTTTAACAAGGCTCAATTTTTTGCAGGAACATGCAACAAAATGGGGCTTTCTGATTTCTGAGATGCAAAAGAGTGCTGTGAGTTTTGCCTTTGTCAGCCTGCAGACCATTGATACAAATGTGCTGGAACTTCTCTTTGTTTACGAAAAAGACAAGCTCAATGCCCTTTACCATCAGTTAAATGAGTGGCTTAAAGAAGATAATAGTGCTCAAGTGCAAGAAGAATCCAATATTGATATTGTCTACCTGCATGGGCCACACTTTCAAGATCGATTCGGTATTGCCGAAAGCGCATTTACAGCCTTGACACAAGAAGGTGAAATTGTCCTGGCATCTGGTTGTGCTGGCACCAGCATGTACGTTATTATTCCTGGCGGTCATGGTGAAAAAACAACACAGATACTAACAGACACTTTTCATATCCCAACCTCAGGTTAACCACGTGATAAAACCACAAATAAATGTAAATCCGCTTTTTACAAAACACGCTTCGATGCATAAAACTACCATAGGCGACACTACTGAGTCAGACTGGAGACTGCGTGTCTTTGACTCCCTTTCTTTTCCAACCCTCATCTTAAAACCAGACAGAACGGTAATTGCAGTAAATCAAAGGTTTCTTGAAAGAAATCAAACAAAAGAAGCTGATATCATAGGCAGAACCTGCAAAGATTTTTTTCGCCAATACAGCGACAAGGAACACCTTTCCTGTACAGGGGCAGGTTGTCCACTCAACAAAAGCCTAATTTCCCGTTCACCACAATCTACTGTTTTGAAAACAACTACCAAACAGGGCAAAGAAATATGGGAAGAAAGGGTTTTGTCACCAATTTTCGGAGATGACGGCGAAGTTAAGTATATCATAGAGAGTCTTCGTGATATCACAGCGGTAAAACATTTAGAAAAAAAATATAGCGACGTCAGAGAGCTTATAGATAAAGTCGTTCAGAGCTCTGTCAGTGCTATTATGGCTGCAGGCCGTAAGGGTGAAATTATTCTCATGAATCAGGCTGCTGAAGATCTCTTCGGCTATGCTGTCAATGATGCTCAGAATATCAATATTGAAGATTTTTATCCTGCTGGAGTTGCCAGGCAGATTATGAAAAGCCTGCGAGATGGAAACATTGGTGAAACTGGCAAGCTTCCCAGCACCCAGGTAAATGTTTTAACAAAAGATAAAGAAGAAATACCAGTCGAAATGACAGCTGCTATCATATACGAGGATGGTAAAGAAGCAGCAACTGCAGCAATATTTAATGATCTCCGTGAAAAACAAGCCGTTCAGAAAAAGCTTGAAGAAGCTGAAAGCCAGCTCTATCAATCTGAAAAACTGGCATCCCTTGGCCGATTATCCGCCGGTGTCGCCCATGAAATAAACAACCCCCTTACCAGTATCCTTCTTTACGGTAATCTGATGAGAGAAAAACTCGAAAAAGATCATCCATTAACTGATAATCTAAATTATATTCTAGAAGATGCTGAACGCTGTAAGGATATAGTTAAAAATCTTCTGGCTTACAGCAGGCAGACCCGTCCATCAAAAGATGATTTTTACCTGAATGATCTCGTCAGTGAAAGTTTACGCCTCATACGTGATCAGAAATTATTTATGAATGTCGAAATAATAAAAGATCTCGACGATCATCATATAAAAGTCAATGCAGACAAAAACCAGCTTTGTCAGGTTGTTATAAATCTTATTATCAACGCTTTTGACGCCATGGAAGGCACTGGTATTCTCATTCTGAAAACATATCGAAACCGAGAAACTGAAAAAGCATTTATCGAAGTAACCGATACTGGGAGTGGTATTCCCCATGACAATATCTCAAAGGTGTTTGACCCCTTTTTTACAACAAAAGATGTCGGCAAAGGAACCGGACTGGGTTTAAGCATGGCATACGGAATAATGGAAGAAAACCATGGCAGAATATCCATTAAAAGTACTGGTAAGAAGGGCACCACCATTCTTCTTGAACTCCCGGAAAAAATTTCTTCAAGTGAATTCCCCTTTATGTCTATTGGCTAAGGAGGACTTTTGTAGTAGTTTCGCACGTACTTCTGAGATGTAGTTAATCAATTTTTTTTATATTAAGACAAATGACTGCTCGACGCCTGAAAAAAAAAACAGTATATTTCCGCTTGATTGTTCTTAATTTTAAGCTCGGATAAAAGATATAGAAACAAATACAGTGGCAGGAACAAATTGTTTTCTCACTATTAATTCCATAATGTGGAACAAACTGAGGGTATAAAGATTTAATTATGAATTTTAATATACTGCTGGGTTTTGCGATCATTGTCTGTCTTGTTGGGTTATTTATTCGATTTTCAATCTGGTTTTCCCAGGGGCTGCGTCCTGCCGCTCAAACCATTTCACCCGTGCAGAGATTAACAGCCGGAATTCAAGCTGTTTTCTCCACTCTTTTCAGCGCGAAGTTACTCCTTGTACTGAAATCAACCCTTTTCGATCTGTTTCTGCAAAAACGAATATTTGAAAAAAGTACTCTTCGCTGGACTACTCATACCCTCATATTCACCGGTTTTATCCTCCTGTTATTTATGCATGCTTTAAGCCCGGTTTTGTCCGATTCACTTTTTAGCGACTACCAGCCGACGCTAAACCCCTTTCTCTTCTTACGTAACCTTTTTGGAATCATGGTACTCGTCGGTTTGGGCCTGGCCATTTACCGACGCATATCACAAAAAGCTCAACGATTAAAGAGCTCAACCAGCGACTGGGCCGCTCTTGTTTTTATCGCTGTAATTATTCTCTCGGGCATGCTGCTTGAGGGTGCCAAAATGTCATCAATCACTACCTTTCAAGGCATGGTTGAAGAATACGCAGACCTTGACGATACCGAAAGGAATGCACTGGAAGCATATTGGGTTAAGGAGAACGGACTGCGTTCACCCAATATCGTAAAACCAGTTGATCCTGCACTTGTTGCTGAAGGCATGGAGATAAGCAACGACAGTTGTATGGACTGCCACGCACCAAACAGTTCTGCATTTGCCAGTAAGACCTTATCTCCAATAACTGTTCCGTTTAGCTCCTCCCTTGGTGACGCTGCAACAGTTTCATTCTTCTGGTATCTCCACATACTCGCCTGCCTGTCTTTTCTTGCCTGGATTCCCTTTTCCAAAATGTTTCATATTCTTGCTGCTCCTGTAAGCCTTATTATCAAAGGCGTCACAGGTGATCAGGAACTCAAAGACCCGGTTAGTATTTTCAACAACCAAATGATTGGTCTATCGGCTTGTACACACTGTGGTTCCTGTAGTGTCGAGTGCTCTTCAAGTATGTTTTATGAGTCATTTCAAAATGATTTCATTCTTCCGTCTGAAAAAGTTCAATATTTGAAAAAAATTGCAGCCGGCAAAGAGAATAATCCAGAAGTACTCAAACAGATGCAACAGGGTTTGTATGTCTGTACCAGCTGTGACCGATGTACAACCGTTTGTCCTTCCGGAATTAATCTCAAAGAGATATTTGTCAGTGCTCGCTATGCCCTTTTGGCAAAAGGCACTCCCGAAACGTCCATGCTCAGCCATTTTTCTTTTCCACTTGCCCTTGCCAGGAATTTTGTTGATGACCATATCAAGGCGTTAAAAAAAGTAACCGATATCTTCAAACAAAGCTTTCCACATCTAGCTGACATTGATGCACCAGTAACTCTCGACAATACACAAAAATTTGACAATAGTTCTTTCAACGGCTGCTTTTCCTGTCAACGTTGTACCAATATTTGTCCTGTTGTTCGCAGCTATGACAACCCGGGAGAAGCTCTGGGTCTGCTGCCACATCAAATCATGTTCAGTCTTGGTATTGGCAACATTGACCTGGCAACTGGAGCTCAAATGATATGGAGTTGCTCTACGTGCTACCTCTGCCAGGAGCATTGTCCCAATGAGGTTGAATTGTGCGACATTTTCTATAGTCTGAAAAATCGCGCCATCAGTAAAATCGAGGCAGGAGCGAATTCATGAAATACGCATTTTTCCAGGGATGCAACATTCCCATACGCATTCAGCAATATGCAACGTCGACAGAAGCCGTTTTAAATAAATTTGGTATAGAGCTCGAAGTTGTACCCGAATTCAACTGCTGTGGATATCCGGTTCGTAATGTCGACGAAAAAGCATATATACTTCCTTCTGTCAGGAACATGGCCATTGCCGAAAAAAAAGGACTCGACATTCTTGTGATCTGTAACTGCTGTTTTGCCAGCCTGCAGAAAGCAAAACATGTTCTGGAGCATAACGATGGTCTTAAAAAAGAAATCAATGACCTTCTTGCTCAAGAAGACCTAAAATACCAGGGGACGGTACAAATACAGCATTATCTCACCGTTTTTCATGAGGAAATTGGAACAGAAAAAATTCAGAGTCTGATTGTAAATACTTTTAAAGATCTTAATATTGCAGTTATTCATGGCTGTCATATACTACGTCCCAGGGAAATAACCGGTTTTGATGACTCTTTTGTACCGCGTATTACTGAGGATTTGATGAAAGCCACTGGTGCCAATAGTCTCGACTGGCGCGGGAAAATGGAGTGTTGCGGGGCAGCACTTGCCGGCATAAACGATGATCTTTCCCAAAATTTGCTCAAAGAAAAGATCGATGGGGCCAAGCAGGCAGGAGCCGCTTTCATTACCCCCGTCTGTTCTTACTGTCACCTGCAGTTCGACACCATGCAGAAAACTATCAATTCCGGCAATTCTTCAGAACCACTCCTCCCTGTAGTTCTGTATCCGCAACTTCTCGGCCTGTGTCTCGGTATCGATGAAAAATTACTGGGTATAGAACAAAACAGCACCATAGATCCTGTCGATATCAAGCGATTAAAAGATGTGCTTTCACCTCCTGTAAAAAAGAAAAAACGGAAAAAAGCAAAAATTGCATCCTAAACTAAATAGTTTCCTTTTTTTTCATCCTCATTTTATAAACCACCTCTTATTCTTCGTTAAGAGGTGGTTTTTTCGTAACTATTCAGCAGCACCTCACCTGCCCACGATCAGACCGCTCAGCATACAGGTGTATAGCTCCAATCTGACTGCTTGTGGACATGTAAGGCACTGCTAAATATTACGCTCATAAGTTATACGTAATTCCCAGCGTGGTGCTGAATAGTTACGTTTTTTCTTTTCTTTTTCCTGAAGATGTTTACTATTCCCCATGTATTAAAGATATCAGTTGAAAAGAAAATATGTTTTTCCTTTATTAATGTAATGAGTTGGAGATACACATGAGTAAAATTATTGCATTTGCCGGAAAAGGTGGTGTTGGCAAAACCACTGTTGCCACACTCGTGGTTCGCTATATGGCAGCTATGGGTAAATCGCCCATTCTGGCCGTCGATGCGGATCCAAACAGTAACCTTGGGGAAACAATGGGTCTTGATGTCCCTACAACCATAGGGGATATTCGTGAAACATATATGAAGAATCCACAGGAAATTCCTTCTGGTATGGATAAGATAAATTATCTCGAACTCTTGGTCGAACAATCTCTCATTGAAAAGCCGGATTTTGATCTTCTCGTTATGGGTAGACAGGAAGGACAGGGCTGCTATTGCATGGTCAATAATATACTGAACAACTTTACTGACAAGCTCAGCAACCATTATAAATATATGATTGTTGATAATGAAGCAGGTATGGAGCATCTCAGCCGACGAACCAGCGGAAAAGTCGACATGCTTTTTCTGGTTACCGATTATGCTCTAAGAGGACTCCGTGCAGTCCGAAGAATCCATGGTATGCTGGATAAACTTAAACTTGATGTTGAAAATGTGGCCATTATCGTCAGCCGTGGTCCAGAAGAGCTCAGCGACGCTTTTCTTGAAGAGGTCAAAGAAATTGGAATACCAATAGCAGGTATTATCCCCAATGATCCTGCGCTCCTTGAGTTTGATATGGAACGTAAATCTCTCCTTGAATTACCTGACGATTCTCCATCTGTTGTTGCTACACAAAAACTGATGGATGAATACAGCCCAGTCGCCTGAACAAAATAACGGGGAGTTTCATTTCCTGAATTTCCCCGTTATTCTTCCATACTTTTCTTTGCATTTCTCCCCTTTTCAACACATTTTCGCCAAAAATATTTTTTTTGACCTATATCAAGGTGAAGTTCCCCGCCGCTGACTATACTTTACCATGATACGACTTATATTTTTTGGTAAAGGAGAGCGCTCTCACTTTTCCTGATAATGCCACAAAGGAGAAATTATATGAAATGTCCCGGTCAAGATATGATTTATTGGAAAGAAAATGCAATCTATGATGTGGATTGTCCAAAATGTGGCTCAGCTGTCGAATTTTACAAAGATGATACGAACAGAAAATGCACCAGTTGCGGGCATCGATTTGTTAACCCTAAAATGGATTTTGGCTGCGCCTCCTATTGCCAATTTGCAGAACAATGTCTTGGTACGTTGCCAGAAGAATTCAAAGGAGTCCAGGACAACTTTCTCAAGGATAAGATTGCAGTTGAAATGAAACGATATTTCAAAACTGATTTTAAGAGCATACGTCTGGCTACCAATACCGCGAGAAACGCAGAAGAGATCGGCAAATCAGAGGGTGGAAATCTTCCGGTGATCCTCTGCACAGCCTATCTTTATTGGGCCGGTTCCGAAGCTGCCAAACCGATTCTTGAAAAAGTCGATGCTAATGAAACAATACAACAAGACATTTTACAGATAATCGACAACAAAGATAATGTAACGGAAACAGCATCGTTGGAATCACAAATTATCCATGATGCGGTTAAGCTAATGCTAGCACAAGAGCAACTTAAAGATGAAACCAGCACAAAGGAAGACATCCACCAGTCTCTAAACGATTTTTTATTTACTACAACAGCAAAAGATATTGCATCAACTCTCTTCCAATAGGTAACAGCTGTAACAACACCATGCAAAATCCATTTTTTGCATGGTGCCCATCCCATTAGTACCAATTCTATTACCACGAGCCTTGTCTCTTATTCTACTTTGAGATAATATTTAAGTGGTTCTTAAATCATAGATATCCCCTTGTGGGGTATTGATGCAAGATAAACGCTCGCTTGCAGAACAGATGGGAATGATTTTTAAGGTGCTAAATACTCCCTAAGGTATTAGAATCACAACCCATAGAAAATAAATATACAAAATAATAGCCCTGTAGTCTCTTTATTCTCTGTGCAACACTGGCACGATTCATATTTCGTCCTGTTGCAATACATCTTTTGAAGGTGAGTATGGCTTCAGTATTAGTTGTTGATGATGAACGCAGTATGCGTGATTTTTTAAAAATCCTTCTCAAAAAAGAAGGCCATGCGGTTACCACTGCTGAAAATGGCAAAACAGCTCTTGAGTTGCCTGATTTTCAAGCATTTGATGTAGTTGTCAGTGATATCCGTATGCCCGGAATAACCGGCATAGAACTTCTTGAACGTATAAAAGAAAAAGCACCTGAGTTACCGGTCATCATGATTACCGCCTTTGCCTCTCCAGATGATGCTGTTCTCGCTATGAAAAATGGCGCTTTCGATTATATCAGTAAACCATTCAATGTTGAGGAAATAAAATCGGTTATTGAATCAGCCACCAGTAAAAATCATTCTCCCCACAATCCCCAGGATCTTTGTGCATTTTTCCCTGGTATTATCGGCCAAAGCCGTGAAATGGTGAAAATATTCGACATGATCAAACGCGTTGCTCCTACCCCGGCCAATGTTCTCATTTATGGAGAGTCCGGCACGGGAAAAGAACTCGTTGCCCAAGCTATTCACAATCACAGTAATGTATCCTCTCAAAATTTCGTGCCCATTACTTGTAGTGCCATTCCCGAAGATCTGATGGAAAGTGAACTTTTTGGCCATGTTAAGGGTTCGTTTACAGGAGCAATCAGCGATAAATCCGGTTTATTCCACGAAGCAGATAATGGCACTGCCTTTCTCGATGAAATCGGCGAACTTACGCCAATAATCCAGACAAAACTTTTAAGAGTACTACAGGAAAGAGAGATCAAACCTGTAGGAGGTATCCGAACCAAACATATCAATATTCGAATAATTGCCGCAACGAATAAAATTCTCGAAGAAGAAATAGGAGCAGGGCGCTTCAGGGAAGATCTTTTTTACAGGCTTGCAGTTGTTCCACTGCGAGTACCTCCCCTCAGAGAACGAAAAGATGACGTCCCTCTTCTCGTGAACCACTTCCTCAATAAATATTCGAAACTGCTAGGCAAAGAGGTGCAGGAGATATCATCATATGCATTACAGGTTCTTATGGATTATGATTTTCCAGGTAACGTAAGAGAGCTTGAAAATATCATAGAACGTGGTGTCGCACTTGAAAATTCTACTATCATACTGCCCGAAAGTCTTACCCTCTCCGGTAGTATGAAAAGACCTGCAGAAAAGGTCGTTAATTCCTCTTTTGAACTTTTTCAGGCTGCATCAAGTGAAGAAGAATTATATGACCTTGGAATAGAAACAATTATAACCAATCTTGAAAAACGACTTATTCGACACGCACTTGAGAAAACGAACAACTCAAAAATGCGAGCAGCAGAACTCCTGCAAATCAGCTTTCGATCCTTGAGATATAAAGTTAAAAAATATGGGCTAAGTTGATGGTACTTCCCAAAATAGTCAATTATGCACGAAATACGGTCAGCATCGATCAGATGTTCAGGAGTCAACTCCTATGGATGCTTGCACTGCGAGTTACCCTCTACACCCTTCTTCTTGCACTGAGTTATATACTCAGAAGTAATACTTTCGATATTGTTATCGTCCCTCCAAATCTTCTCGTTCTCTTTCTGCTCATCGTCTATCTCACTACCAGTTTTTCAGCGTTTTACCTCCTCGTCTACCAGGGAAACCTCAGGAAATTTGGTTTTGCACAAACAATTCTTGATACATGTTTAGCCTCATTACTTGTTTTTTTTTCCGGTTCATCCAGTTCCATTTTCACCTCGGTATATTTTTTCCCAATCATTGCAGGTGGACTTCTCCTCCCAAGAAAAGGTGGCCTTCTTGCGGCAGCTGCCGCTACTATCCAATACGGAACTATCCTCTTTCTTGAAAGTTATGGTCTCTATCCACAGTATCTGCACAATTTCCTCTTCCTGCCTACTACCCCTTCTCTGGTTGTTCTCAACCATTTTACTGTACATGGTTTAACCTTTTTCTTAGCAGCACTTCTCAGTACTCTCTTTGGTTTCAGGCTGAAAAGAACTGAGTCTGCTCTCTCCGATTCTCTGGAAAAATTTGATAAACTTTCGATACTTTACAAACAGATATTTGACAATATCTCTACTGGAATTGTGACCATTGATTCTACGGGGTGTATCACATCTGCCAATAATGCAGTGGGTAAAATCATTGGGATCAATCCTTTCTCTCTGGTTGGACAAAAATTAAACACAATTTTTCCCAACATGGAATTGGCAGGGGAGAACCACAGAATGATTACAAATTACCACAAAACAGATGGTACCGTATTGCGTATAGGATATTCGAATATGGACATGGACATCCATCAAATTGAAAAAAATCTACTCCCCCATGCTTCTCAACCTAAAATCGTTACCCTGCAGGACATCAGTGAAATCGAAAAACTGGAAAGCCAGGTACGGCAGGCGGAAAAACTTGCTGCCATTGGCATGATGAGTGCCAGCATTGCCCATGACTTCCGCAATCCACTAACAGCAATCTCCGGTTCTGCTCAGATCCTTGCCCATGAAATGGCATCAAATGGTGCTGACGATTCTTCGAATTATGAATTAACCCACATAATCCTCAGAGAATCAAACCGTTTGATAGAGACTGTAAGCGAGTTCCTGAAATTCTCCAGACCGGAGCATGCCAGCAGCAACTGGTTTTCTCTTCGTGGATGCCTGAAGGAAGTTCTGCAGGTATGTAAGGCGAATCCAGACTGGCCCGGTACCTGTCAAATCAACCTGGAATTTGAGGATACTTTTGCTATCTGGGCCGATGAAAAACAGATGTTCACTGTGTTCAGCCATCTCATTCAAAACAGCTTGCCATTTTGCCCGGAGGGAAAAGAGTGTATAACAATTAATGGCTGTGAATTCAGCCTGTCTGATGGATCGGATGCAGTTAAAATTACAATAAGTGACAATGGCTCTGGCATAACCGTGGACAACAAAAAAAGGATATTTGAACCATTTTATACAACTCGGCCTGATGGAACCGGACTTGGACTTGCCATCGTCAAACAAACCATCGAAACACATCACGGCTCAATTTCTGTAGCCCACAATACAGATAGAGGTGCACTGTTCACCATTGTTTTGCCCCTTCCTTCATAAGGCTCACTAACCGTTAGTTTCCAGCCTCTTTTTGCAATTTCCTGGAGATACCACCATCCTCACTGAATCGAAGATGTTCCATTTTGAGAAAGACGGTCCCGGTTCCAGCAGGATCCACCGCAAGAATTTCTCCGGCAATCCAAAATTTATCTCCCTCTTTCAATTCAATAATTTCCGGATAAACAGCAGTATCAATCTCACTTTGTACTTCCACGCCAAAGCCATCCTCGGAAACATCCAGTAAAACTGTTACTACCTTCTCCTCCTGGCTCATAATTGAAAAAAAATAGACCGGCCACATCACCCGTAATCCAGATAATTTTTCCTTCGAAACATTTTCATTCAACCCCTCCATGGATGCAAGCTGGTCTAACAATTCATCCGGAGAGGGTTTAAGGAAATATGAAGAAGATTTTTTCGAAGAACTTGTCTGTCCGCCCTCTGTCTTAGATGTTCAACGACAATTATAATTACCGGTCAGCGACAACTATAATTACCGGTTCAACTTCTTAATTTAACAGAATTAATTTCTGTAAATATTTATTTTCTTCTTGCAAAT
>CAMZKN010000017.1 GCA_947311315.1 uncultured Desulfobulbaceae bacterium
CTACAAAAGAGTCAAAAAGTGTAACATACTGATGTTATGTGATATCTATTTTTATCCTCAACGGGAAACCTCCGTTACAGAAGAGATTGGGAATTATTCGCAAAAAGTTCGGTTTAGTATTTTCCGGGGAAATTTGCACAAAAAAATGACAACCGAACGTTATTTATCATAAAAATGTCAGTAAGAGAATGTAGGCTGCAGGAATTCAGACAAGGGAGTGGATGTTTATCCCACCTTGTTAAACTTTTCCTGGCCGGGATAAGAGTGGAAAGAAAACAATGTTGATAATCAAAACCAATAAGGAAACAGTATGAAAAATATTAATCTACTTTTGGCCGTAATGTTTACCCTGATTCTAAGTTGTGCCGTTCTCCCCGTACAGACAATGGCAAAATCACCACAATCAGCAACACAAACCCAGCTTACCGGAAAAATAAATATCAATAGTGCCGACACAACTACCCTCAGTCAATTGCCCGGAATTGGCCCCAAAACTGCGGCTAAAATCACCGCTTATAGAACAGAACACGGTCAGTTCAAAAGCCTCGCAGATCTCACCCAGGTAAAGGGGATCGGAGACAAAAAACTTGCAAAGATTACTCCTTTGCTTGAAAAAATATAACTTCACTTCAATCCAGGTTGTCGACGGAAACGGTAAAAAAATCCGCCGACAACCCCATAGCAGTTTTTCACCAGTATCGAAATCATACTCGACTCTTCATCATCTAAGTGGTACAATTTTTTGTCAAACATAAATCCACTTCAGGCCATACAGTTAAACCACTCCATCTGATGAATGCTCGAATACAACATATCCTTGACGACCTGCGGTACTGGCTGAAATCACCTCCATACAGATTACTGAAAAGATCGGTTCTCTTTAATTCTGCATTCTACTTACAAACGAACCCTGATGTTGCCCTTTCGCAAGCCCTTCCACTGATCCATTATATTACCAATGGTTTTATGGAGCTCCGCCAGCCAAGCCCGATTTTTGACGCCGAATATTATCATAAACAACTCTGCCAGGATGGTGAACAACCACAAAATCCGCTTGTCCACTATTTGACAAAAGGATGGAAAACAGGAAAGCTTCCCAACCCTCTTTTTGATCCTGTGTACTATGCAACTCTATATAAAGAGGTTGATTTCTCAAAGGTTAATCCGCTGCTGCATTTTCTGGAAACCACTGACATTTTATGCAAAGTCTGTTCTCCTCTGCCGTACTTTGACCCTGATTTCTATCTGAATGAATATCCAGATGTTGCAACGTATTCAGGGACTCCAGTAAAACACTATCTCACCCGTGGTTTTGCCAAAAACAGAAGACCAGGCATCTGGTTTGATACGGATTGGTATATTGACAAATACGATATTCCGGGAAATCCGGTGAGCCACTATTTTGTCTCCGGCCACAAAGAGAAAAAAAGCCCCTGCCCACTCTTTAACCCGGAATTCTACGAAAAAACATACAACATTAAAGACGAAACCGATCCTTTTGCACACTATATTACTAAAGGTATAGAACTCGACCATAAGCCGTGTGCATGGTTCGACCCTGTCTTTTATCGGCAAACCTACCTTGCTGAAAGTAAAGAATCGATACCGCCGCTCAAGCACTTTCTGCAACAGGGCTTAGGGGACAAACTGTCACCAAACAGAGCAATTTATGACCTGAAAAAGAAACCCCTTATCTCTCTGCTTGTCCCCGTCTATAACGTCGACCCCTACCAGCTCGATAAATGCATACTCTCAGTGATGTACCAATCCTACCCACACTGGGAGTTATGTCTTGTCGATGATTGCAGTACACACGTCGCAATTCAGCCTCTCCTTACCAAATGGGCAGGACGGGACAATAGAATAAAGATCCACTTTCAGGAAAAAAACGGCGGCATCTCCGCTGCCACCAACAGTGCCGCAAAACTGGCAAGTGGAGACTATTTCGGCCTGCTCGATAATGATGACGAACTTTCTGCAGACGCTCTTTTTTTCTACGTTCAAAAGATAAACAGTGAGGACAGTGATCTCCTCTACTGCGATGAAGACCTGATCGGCACAGATAACAAACAGTACTCCATCTTCCGCAAACCCGAATTTAACAATGAACTCCTGCTCTGCCATAACTATGTCACCCACTTTCTGGTGACCAGAAAATCCCTCTTTGAAAAGGTTGGCGGCTGCGACAGCGCAATGGATGGTGCCCAGGATCTCGATCTCTTTTTAAAGCTCTCAGAACATGCCGACACAATCTCCCATATTCCAAAAATTCTCTACCACTGGCGGGCATCCGAATCATCGACAAATATCGACCACAGCCAGAAAGGATACGCAGATGAAGCAGGGAGAAAGGCCGTTGAAAACGCTCTTACCAGGCGAGGGATTCAAGGGACAAGTCATACAACTGAACTGAAATTTTTCTACCGGGCAAAACGTAGAGTCAGCAGGCAGATTCCAGTCAGTCTGGTGATCCACTGGCCACACACCAGACCGGAAAACACTCTTCTTCCCTGGCTCTCCACCCTGATGGAACGATCCGACTATAGCGCAATACAGGTTGTCATCATGGCAGAAAGTCGGGTGGATTGTGATCTTCTTGATGAATTCGGTGAAAAAAACCATTTCGATATGACATGTCATCTCATCCCCGAAGAAACGAGCACTCCAGCAGCTTATAATCTTGCCCTTGAATGTGTAACTGGCGAGCTCGCAGCCTTTGTTGCCAGCACCCTTGACTGCCTGGAAGATGGATGGCTCTCCGCACTGGTGGAGTACGGACAGCAGGATGAAACGGGCATAACAGGCGGGAGAGTCAACCGCCAAACCACCCACATCCCGGTTCCAACACCAATACCGGATTTTACCAGTACATCACCAATCTATTACTCCAGGTACATTACCAGCTGTTCAGTGTTAATGAATGGTCTTCATTGTCAGCAGGAAGTAGGGAGCATAGACAGCGAACTCTTTTTAATGCAAACGAGACTTCTTAAAAAACTTAACGGTTTTAACAGCGAAGAGTACCCGTATCTGTTCTGGATACATGACCTCTGTTACCGCCTGCTGGGGATCGGTAAGACCAACATATACACGCCCTATAGTATCGGTACGATTGCAGATGAACAGACAAGAGAAGACAAGACCAGTCTTCCACTCCTCCGGCATGAAATGAAACATTTTCAACAGAACTGGTCTGACATGCTGGAACAAAAAAATCCGTTTTTCAATCCGGAAATCCTTACCGACAAAGGCTTATCACAAAAACAGCTACAAATCTGGCTGACGACTCCAACCATGCAATCCCCAGATCAGTGATAAAAGTCCAAGAGCCGTAAAAGCCGCCGCAGACCAGGCAACGACACGAATCCCTCCAAATTGCCAAAGAGACGCCCCAATCAGTACACCTATCATCCTGCCAACACCGGCAGTTGCATAGAAACCGGCCATCATTGTTGCTCTGGCCTGGGGTATCAATTCAGTACTTAAAGAAAAACTGGTGACAATGGTAAATTCAAAAAAGAGAAAAACAGTGAACATGCCCGCCATGGCAAGAGGCAGGGTCCGGCCAATAAAGGGCAGGGCAATATACGCACATATTGCCAGACAAAGTCCGGCAATAATGGATTTTTTCAGCCCCAACCGATCCGATAACAGTGCCGTCATCGACTCGCCAAGAAGTTCTGCCGAACCTATTGCCACAGTACTGAAACCAAGTGTGACGATACTCACCAGAAAATCCTGCTCAAACCATGCCCCATATACAACAAAGAGACTGTCATTGGCAATGGATACCCAGAAGCCATAAGCAAGCATACCAAGGGCTGGCCGGACACAAACGAGTTGTTTAAGAGCCGGGATTATTCCCTGTTTTTTGAGCTGCTGTCCAACACCTGATTCACCCGCCGGGATCACCATGCCCAGGCCTATCCAGGCCAGGGCACCAAGCAGAGCAAGAATATAAAATGAACCCGTAAGACCAACATGATCAATAATCAAGCCAAGAGCAGGAATACCCAGAAGAGTTGAACCTGCCCAGGCGGTCTCAACAAAACCTATAACCCGGCCACGCCGTTCAAAGGGTACATAATGACCAACAAAAGCCTGGATTGCCGGATCAAAGATCGTTTTACCAAAACTTGCCAGTACCAGACCGAAAAAAACAGGCCAATAGGTGGGTGCAAGGCCGCAAATCAGCATTCCAATAGCAAGAATGGCAAGCCCTGCGCGCATCATGCCACGATAGCCGAATTTATCAGCCAGCGGGCCACTGAAAATCCCGAGAAGTGAGGTAAACTGACTGGTAGCAATCACCGAGGTAATGGCGGCAAGAGGTACCCCAAGTTCCCTCGAAAGCGCCGGGGCAAAAGGATAGATAAAACGCCGGGTAGTATTAAGAAGCAGCCTGAAAAATGTGACTATAATTATCTGCCTGGCCAGGCCGGTTTTCATACACTTCCTTATGACAAAGTTGAGGTGATCGGTGTAAACGATCAAAAACAGCATTCAACAGATTCAAACTATAGCCATATTATCCTGTTCCACTGGAAGTTCCGAAGCTGTGCTTGAATCAACGATCTCATCATAATAACCAGATTCCTCAAAAACAACAGTGTCAATCGGAATTTCATCGATTGTATGGGCTGCCATATCTGACTGGAGTTGATCGCATATTCTGTTGATCTCGGCCTGATCAATCACAATTTCCTCTTCTACATCCGGTTCAAGCGTAACTCTTTCGTCTTCCGACGCCACCGTTGTGGCCTCTGGTGCTGATTCTGTATTTTCCACCACACTCTCTTGTTCTTCAGTCTCCTCTATGTCGGTTGGAAGTGACTCCAACAAGGGTTCTTCCACCGGCTCCAACTCAATCGTCTCACCATTTAAACCGACATCGGCAACCACTATCACACTACCATCTTCTTTCTGACAGGTCGTTTCACCATAGACAATATTTCCATCCTCCTGGTGATACTTTTCATCACTCTGGAGATCTACAGAACTCATCTGCATTTCATCAAGGCTGGTAAACTCACCTTCATCGGTCTGGCCATTGCTGTTTTTATCCTGCCACACACCAAACGATTGCCACTCTTCATCACCGGCATCAAACTGACCATTCTGGTTTGTGTCAAATGCCTGGAGTCCCTCCAAATCCGTCGTAGCTCCTGGATTATATTCAATCAAAGAGAGTTCATTGGCGTAGCTGACAACACTATCGTGATTGTAATCGTAGACCAGAATACCATCATCAGCGCCAACCCACCCCGTAGCTTCCGATTCCCCGTCGAGATTCCAGTCAAACTGAACACCAGCCGACAGGTCAAGCAATTCGATCCCATCTCCATCCAGATCGAGCACCACTGGAGTATAGTGATAGTTTCCAACTACTCTCCCCATCCTGTTATAGTCGACAAAAATGGTTCCGGTGGCTCCATCCTCATCACGCACAGTTAGGGTAAAATTTGAATAATAATCAGCCCCCTGCTGCACTGCTTCCTTGCGCCAGTGAAAACCGAAGTGACCATTACCAAAATCATTCATCCTGGCAAAAGGATAGTTTGAATGGAGCTGGGCTGCTGAAATTGAACTGATCTCACCCCAGTCAGCACTCCAGGTGTTACCACCGTTTCTATCTTCTGCATGAAAAGAAAAATTAAACCTGCCGGGATCTGATCGTTCAACCCTGTAGACACCGGAAAATGTCGGGGCAAAATTATGTTCAATGATATGGTTTATTGTCAGCTTACTTGCCACTTCGCCACCATGGCCATCGTCAACGGTATATCCGATAACAAGTCTATCCTCATGATAAGCCGGTTTTATCGCCAGATTGCCACCGGAGATCCCCACATCTGCCCGTCCTTCAATAAGATACGGATTTTTAATGGTGAGCTGATCGCCATCAACGTCATAATCGTTGGAAACCAGACCGGCGATACTGTAATAATTCCAGATACTGTCTTCAGCTGTCGAGCCGATATCTTCTTCAACAACCGGCAGATCATTGACGGGTTGCACGTAAATTTCGGACTGCATTACCGATTCCGCTCCGTAGGAGTCAACGACGCTATAGTTAAATGTCTCCACGCCGCAGAAATCTCTATCCGGGACATAATTAATTGTTCCGCCCGAATCTACACTGATTTGGCCATGCCCTGCACCCCATACTCCTGTAAAAGCTATTGAATCCTCTTCATAGGGTGAGGCCATTTCCACATCAGTATCGTTGGCCATAATATCATCGACAGTGAAAGAAAATGAATTGTCTTCCACCGCACCTGTAATACGTTCACCTCGAAGAATCGGACTGTCATTAACCGGATCAATATCAAAAAAGGCAATTGCCGTTACCGGATCGCTGATACCATCGGTGACGGTGTAACGAAAACTCGCCTGACCCGGATATTTATTATTATAGTTCAACTCGGGAGTAAATCTGATCGAGCCATCGGCCAGCAGGTCAACGGTACAATGCTCCGCCTGATCGACACCAACAATAACCATGCTATCGCCGTCAACATCAGAATCGTTAGCCAGAAGCTGTTCCTGACTGATAATTGAGATGATATCTTCTCTGGTAAATATAAACTCCGAATACACATCGGGTGAAGTATTAATCTTTACGTCAATTTCGGCCCTGGCCTCGGCAAAACCGCCATTGCCATCAGAAATGGAATAGGTAAAAGAATCAATGCCAACCCAATCATCGGACTGGGCAATATAGTGAATATTACCTGCGCTGTCCACGGTGACTGTTCCATGCTCCACACCAGTCGCTGCTACTATCTGCAGGGGGTCAAAATCAACATCGTAGTCATTATCAAGAAAGGTTACGGCAGAAAAAATATTTTCATAGGAGTTATTGCTCCAGGCCGATATATAATCATCGTCCAGAGCCACCGGCATATCATTTTCTCCCGCAATATCAACGCCAACATATCCCTGACTGACACCACCCTCACTGTCGATTACATTGTAGCAAAAATAAGCACTGCCAAAAAAGTCCCTGTCAGGGAGAAAATGGATGATGTCCTGCTCATCCACATAGACATCGCCATGCAACGAACTGTCGATACCACCAAAGCGCAGATTTGAACCATCTTCAACGTCATGCGCACCAACCATTACATCGGCTACCTTCAAGGTAACTTCATTGTCCTCAATCGTACCTACGGAAACAGAGGTAGTCCCCGGTAAATCATTAACAGGGCTGATGGCAAGATCCAGGTGGCCGCCAATCTCTTCCCCACCGCTGTTTTTTGCCAGATAGTCAAATGAGGCCTCACCATAAAAGTTTTGATCGGGGATAAAGGTGTAGATGCCGCCGTTCAACTCCATCCTGCCGCCTTCAACATTACTGACCATATCAAGGTGCAGCAGATCCCCATCACCATCTACAAGAAATTTTGCAACCTCCTCTGTTGTAAAGGAAACGGTCTGATCCTCCAGCAGATGAAGACGATTACCGATCATCTCCGGCACATCATTCACATTCTCGACCTTCACCGTCACCCAGCCCTCAGCCCCTATACCATCGTCATCACAAACCTTATAGAAAAACCCGGCATCTTCGCCAAAATAATCTTCATCGGGAATAAACTCTACGCCGGTTCCATTAATAAGACGAACCGTGCCATGACTTGCCTCGCCAAGGCCTGTAAACACCAGTTCGCCATTACCATCGACATCACTGTCATTTGCCAGTAATTCAGCAATGGTGACAACAAGTGACTGCTCCTCAGATGTTGTAAAGGTAGCAGCCCCAAATAAAGTAGGATCATCTACAGAGAAGATATCGAGATTAAGGGTTCCTGTCACATTGCCGCCATTGCTGTCTGTTGCGCTATAGGTAAGAAACGCTGCACCATGATAATTCTGATCCGGCGTAAAGGTATACACGCCGCCATTTTCACTGATTGCACCGCCGTGCGCAGAATCAATGGAGCTCAGGGTGATATTGTCACCATCAGGGTCAGTAATGAACCCGGCAATCGTCTCCCGGTCAAAGACAAGAGCTTGATCTTCGGGGCTGGTTATCGTGGTTGCGGTAATCTGTGGTGTATCATTGACATTGTCGACATGAACGCTCACAAATCCTGTCGACTCCCCGCCATTTGCATCCTTTATCAAATATTCAAAACCTGCATCCGTACCAAAGTAGTCCTTATCCGGCGCAAAGGTAATTATTCCCTGGCCGACCATCGAAACAGTACCGTGACGGCCATTGCCAAGACCTGTAAATTCAAGATCACCATCCACATCCGTATCATTTGCAAGAAGTTCTGTAACAGAGATGGACACCGATTGCTCTTCACCGGTGGTCAACAGATCATCACCCGTTGCCGCAGGATCATCGACGGCAAGAAGAGTAAGATCGATATCAGCGATCAGTACTTCTCCAGCCTCATCCTCAACGGTTAAACGTACAGCACCCACCCCATTATAGTTGTTGTCGGGGGTAAAGCTGAAGACACCGTTATTTTCGGAAACAGTTCCTCCGGCCACAGATTCAACATTGGTAAGTCGTATTGTATCGCCTGCACCATCCACATCCCTGATAAGTGTAGCAAGAGTTGCATCATCAAAAACGACACTGGTATCTTCTTCTATGACAAGCGAATTGGAAACTATTTCCGGCCTGTCATTTACTCCCGCCACCTGCACCTGAACCAGACCAACAGACTCCAGCCCTTCGCTGTCCCGAACCGTATATGAAAATCCTGCCTGATCACCGGAATAGTCTTTGTCTGGAGTAAAAAGAATGTCTCCGTTACTCCCCTGCACAACTGTGCCATGATGTGCTGCGCCCAGAGCCACAAAGGTAAATATCGAACCATCCACATCAGTGTCATTGGAAAGCAGACCCGTCACAGTTGTGGTTACCGATTGATCTTCTGTCGCTATCAATACATCTGTGCCGGTATCTATGGGGTCATTTGCCGCAATCACATCGAATTCGAGATGCCCCTCAACAGTACCCCGATGATTATCGTTTGCACGGTAGTCAAAGGAGGCGGGACCCGAGTAATCAGCATCGGGAACAAAGGAATAATAACCGTCTCTCACAATAATAGTGCCACCTGTGACATTGGTTATCATATCCAGACGCAAACTGTCTCCATCCACATCTGAGACAAACTTTGCAACCTCAGCAGGACTGAATGTAAGGATAGTATCTTCTAAAATTGATTCATGACTTGTGCTTGTCACTACAGGCGGTTCCCGGCTATCCAATACATTAATTTCGGCCCAGCCTGTTGTAATATGTCCGGATTCATCCGTTACACTATAGGAAAACCCGGCCTCATTGCCGGAATAGTCCTGATCCGGAGTAAAAAGAATAGTTTTGCCATCCGGCTGCAGACTCACCGAGCCATGGGAGGCTGAACCAAGCCCTGTAAAAGTAATGCTCTCGCCGTCAAATTCAAGATCATTAGTTAAGAGTGTATCAACATCAGTTGTCAAAACAGTGTCTTCCATAATGAGAAAACGGTCGTCACCGGTCGTTACACCTCTGTTTACGTCTCTGTAACTGAGTATTGCATTGCCCATAACCGGATAGGATGTCGCATGGTCACGAACCCAGTAGGAAAACTCCACATCACCGAAATACCCCTCCTCAGGGATAAAAACAAGCCTGCCGCCAAGCATCGACACTTCACCATGTTCCACGCCGCGCAGGTGATCAATCAACAGACTATCTCCATCCGGGTCATAGTCATTTGCCAGTAATTGATCCAGGTAAAAGCTCTCCCCTTCATCAAGTGTAAAACTGTCATCCTGCAGCACAGGTGCATCGTTTACATTGTGGACAATTACGGAGGCAACCCTTTCCACCAGTTCGCCTTCAGGTGTCATCACCGTATAGCTAAAACTCGATGTGCCAACAAAACCAGGATTTGGCTCAAAACGAATATCACCGTTTGCATCCCGCCAGACCCTGCCGTTTTGTGCAGCGCCAAAAGAGACAAAACTGTCGAGTTCGTCACTATTGCTATAGCCGCCTGCTGCGCTGTCAAAAAGATCAGAGGGCAGGAATCTCAGGATGGAATCTTCCGCCATACTGAAGACCACAGCGTCGGTCGCAACAGTCCCTGAGCCTGAAGAAAAGGAAGAGGAAACGATTTCCTGCCTGAGCTCGGGGCTAATCTCATTTTCAGCCAGTCTTCGACCGGAAAAACTCCGTGCGCCATCTTCCAGATAGTCAGCGGATATTGCCCCGGACTGCAGTTGCTGCTCTAAAAATGTATCTGTCTGGCCTCGATTCGACAGGGTTACCACACTGCCATCACGGAGTAGATTATTATAGGAAATGGTATCCTGATAATAATACGCCCCGGTGGAGATATCGGCCAGGGGGCCATATTCCCGAACCAGAGTTGACCAGTGGATATTCAGCGCTTTTGCAAGCTCCGCTGCACCTGAGATATCTGCAAAAGTCCCCTGGTCGGAAACGGGACTTGCTGCTTTAATTGGTTGGGCGAAATCTTCCAGCTCACGTAAATATTGTAGCCGTTCAACGCCATCCAGTGGGACTTTGTAATCACTACTGCCGGGATGTTCTATACTATCTTCGGCAAGAGTTGAAGATGCCAGGCCAACAAGTCCGCCCGGAACCGCCATTGCCATGGCAAGCAGCTCCGTCCCGGCCCCTGAAAACATATTATCCAGGCCGATTATTTTTCTGATCCTGCCCATCTGCTGGCCGGGCAATTGATCGGGTCTTAAAGGAAGGGAGGTAAAGTCAGTTGATTTTGCTATAAAGTGCTGCCCTTCCGGCCCATCATTGCCACCACCTCTTATAACACCGCTACCGCTTGAGGTGCCGTAGCGTTCTCTGGTCTCACCAAAGGTGTAGGTGATGCCGTTTTTCACAAAGCCAAGGCCCGCCATCATGGCGTCAACACGGCCAAAGTCGATATTACCATGGACATCTGTTGCAAGTCTTACCGCACTGTCCAGTTGGTCGCCTCTGTCCCGTGCTGCAAGTATCCCCTGTATCTTGACTCCGGTCAGATTATCCATACTGACAATGGTCTCACCACCGGAGTCACTGTGATAACGTACCTGACTCTCCTCACCCTGCACAACGGTCAGCATTGGCAGATTACCATCAACAAGTAAACGCCCACCGCTGTCCCGGTAGTTCTCCATAATGGTGACCATCGCATTGCCATATGCGGTGGCAGCCTGCTGCATTGCGGAATCACCGCTGGTCTGCATAACAACTTTGCCATCCGCATCAAGGGTGAAGGCGGCACTGGCCTCGGGAGGATCTTCCGCACCAAAAAGGTTTTTCACCAGTATGCCTATGTTTTCAGGATTGGACAGAGATTTAACCACATCAGCAATTATCTGCGGCGTATCCACAAAGGAGCTTTTTACAAAGTCGGGATTGTTCTTTATCTGATCAACGGTGGCTACAATCGTTTGTGTGATATAGGTACTGTCCCAGACATCTGCCAGACTTAAATCTTCAAGATCTTGAAAATACTGCGCTGTTCTCAGGGGGCTGTTGGCTTCAATCACCGTTTGAGCCAGTTTGAATTCCGCATGCATATCCTCGGGGATATCTATGCCCATATCCTCATACATATCCACACTGAAACCGGAAAGATAAACACTCCCCTCATACGATTTTGTCAACCACTCAGCAGATGTTTCGATGGAATCAATGGTCTCCTCGGCCATACGACCGCCACCAGGCATAATATCGTCGGTGAATTCTATGATATCGCCCTTATCCAAAAGTCTGCCATCACAACCGCGGGTGGCAGAGCCGATTTGCAGGGCAAGCGCCCCAATCCAACCGTAAGGCCCGGCATAGCACAGCGCCGTTGTTGCTATCGTAATAGCTATCTGTTCAGCCCCGGCTTCCACATCGCCATCGGCAATGGCGAGTAAACCCTGGGCAATACCGATGGCACAACCAATGGCCGGCAACGAGCTACTTACCATACTGGCGGCTGCACTTGCCGCAACACCTGTTAAGGCAGCATTAGCCGCTGTTACCGCCACATAGGCACAGGCAGCACTTTCAACAACACCGAGAGCTGCCTGGATACCTGCGATAGTATCACCTTCATCAAATGCATCAGCAAGTTCCTGCACACAAAGACCAAGGCTGACAAGTGAGGCGGCAGCTCCGGCAACGGCCCCGGCTTTACCGGTAAAACCACCACTGTCAAGATTGGATTGATCATAGACGTCCAGTGACTCTATATCCGCAAGTGCATTATAGGCATCAAAACCTTCCTCCAGCATGGCCGTTGCGCTCCGGGCAATGGCCCAGCCATCACCTGAGCGAAGAGCTGCTTCCAGATCCTTAAAATCCCCAATCGCACTGATAAGATGTGATACTCCCTGAATATCTGAAGAGTAGTCGCCCATGGCTCCGGGATAGCCTTCGATATTTGCAGCTCCCATGCTGTCAAGAGAACTGACCAGATCAGCCGAAGACTCAAAGACCTGCCAATCATCTCCCGCATCGTAGGCGGCAAGCATGGCGGTGACCTCATCTCCAAAACCCTCCACCTGCTCCACTTTGGAAAATATTGTATTGAGCTCCTGCCAGTCGGCTTCATTAAGGCCCAGGAAGGTTTCTTCGGTCTCAATATCCTGCGCAGATATACTTTCTTCAGCACCTCCCTCACCCAATGAGCTTACTGCTGCCAATTTCTCTGCTTCTTCAACCGACAATCCCGTTTCAACAAGCTGAACCACAAACTCTTCTTTTGTAGATGGTAGATTGTCTCTATTTAGAACACGTGAACTACCGGCACCCGTATCGGTATCGGTGGAAGCTAGAGCCAATGTTTCAATAATCCGTCCATCGGGTAATACCATAAAGATATTCGGATTATTCTCAACATAAAATATTTTTGATTGATCAATAACACTGACAATATTATGGAAATCTACCTGTTCTGAATGCTCAAGAAGCTCAAGGTGCTCTTCAAGTTTTTCAAGTGTTTTCGGATCTTGAATTTTTTCTATTTTCTCCGGTGATAAATTCTTAAATTCACCATTCTCATGAAGAATAGTTTCCATGAATTCATCTGTTTTCATCCATGAATCAACTTCAACACCATATTTAGTTTTCAGTAATTCCAGTTGATTAGTATGAAGAACAGCAATCTCTTTTCCAAGAGATTCAAGCCGTGCATCAATCGCACGAATACCGGTAGCCATCGTATCCTGCACGGCAACGGAAGTATTTTGCTGGGACAACAATTCCAACTCCTGACGTTGGTTGAAAAGGTTCTCTCTACTCTCAATCAACGCCTTATATTCTATACCGTTGAAATAATAGTTGGCGTCCACAATATCAGCGACGCCTCTTAGATAAATTTCTTTTAAGGTATCAACGACTTCCGGATGAGGATTTTTCACATGAAAATCCGTATTTCTCATCCAGTTATCTACATGACCATACTCCTGTTCAAGTTTATGTAATCGTAATTCCCCAAGTAAATCCATCTTTTGCTGGAGCTCAGAAATCGTTTGATCAATGTTTTTGATTGCTGCTTCTGTTTGAGCATTTGATTGACTTCCCTGTTCAATCTTGTCTTTGTCCGATGAAAGTTTCTCTAAAGTTTCCTCAAACTCCCTGATTTGTGAACCCAGAATATAAGATGGGCCTTCAGTCGCCAGAGCCAGAACATCATCAACCGGGCTATGCTGCTCAAGAAGATTAAACCTGGACAATGTTGTGCCGGGCTCAAGATCAACATATATTTTATCGCCAAGGTGATGTAGATCAATAATCTTATTTTCAGTGCTAGCTCCATGTTCTCCTGCCACCATTGCTTCTGGCGGATTCATGGACTCCATAACTCCGGTATCTATTGTTATTTCTTCCAGATAATCACTGACCACATCCCCTTTTTCGATATAGTTGGTAAAACCGTGTTCGGGAATGCCCTTTGGGGTGATTTTCAATTCTTTTAAAAAATTCTGAAATACCTGGCTTTCCACAACGGCTCCTGCAGGAGCAGGAGCAATTGCCGTGCCTTCAAAGCCGAAGGTATGACTGAGTATTTGAGCAATTCCACCACCTTTCGAGTGACCGGCGTCGCTATACACAAACCCATCACGGGGATGATCTTCCATAAATTTCTTTACAAAAAGAACAGCTTCTTTCACTTGAGGCTGTAAGTATCCGGAAAAAGAGAGATTTGCGCCATTTATTCCCCAGTCGGCAGCAGAGTTTGGTGTTGCATCAGTTCCCCGCGTAACAAAAACTACCTCACTGGTACCTTGTTTTTGCATGGCGTAGATTTCAAGACCACTTTTAAATTCTTTTGATCCGTCAAGCATGATCCAGTCACCAGTGTTTCCTTTGACCTCAGTAACTGGAGATGACGGATAAACAATCGTGGCTAACAATGCCCGTTCTGCATCAGAAAGTTGACTGTTTGGCGCAAGGTTTTGTATATCGGAGAAATGTTTCATTTATTTATCCCTTTAGCATTGGAACGTTTTTTTTTCATCAACGTGATAACAGCTTTTTTTCTCTCATCAAAACTTTTAACATATTCCACAGCTTTGCCCATAAAAGCAGTGGGTATTCGTGCTTTATAAAAATCGGAGTCATAAAGATCCCGCAACCGAACCTGGCCGGGAATGGCGTCAAAAACAAAAAATTGATCTTCACCTATATCATACGTGACACTGGTCGTATGCTCTAGAAAAGTATAGCCATCTTTAAATACCTGTGACTGTACATAGCATTGGTTCCAAATGGGCCCCCCGATCCATCGGGTCAACTTATCTGTCTTAACCCAATTGAAAATTTTAAATTTCCGTTTATAAATCCACTGACGATAAATATGTGCTCCACCATTTTTCAAACCCTCTCCAGCAACAAGATGAGGATAGGTTCCCTTCCAGTCACTTCGATTTGCTTTTTCATGTAAAAAAATATCAGAGGGGTGAAAACCCTTGTAGAAATTATCAATATCCGAATCAGCATAATAGAGTTTTGCATCCACAGGAAGATAGACATCCCAGATAGACATCTCCGGCATATTCTGATACTCGGGGTCACTAAATTCCAGCGATGTAATAGTTCCCCATGTGTCTTGCCGAAAAGCCATGGCCATAGCCCCCTCCATATCATCTGAGATATTGTCCTCAGGCAGTTTATATTTTGAAGCAAACTCTTTTGTATAAACCCAGATATGGGGGTCTTTTTCCACACCACCTTTCCAGTTTTTTTCTGTAATAGATGCGTATTCCTGACGATAAGACGCAACACGCGGCCAGTAGGATTCCGGAATGGTGATGCGATGCACAACCATGCCTTTGTCATTTGTAAACTCGATAATCCTTTTTTCACCGGGATCGGCAAAAATTATCTCTTCATTAATCCGTGCCTGAATCAGTTGTATCCCCTCTTTTACAGGCCGTTTATAACTGAAAATCTCGAAGGGTACCTCACTTCGCTCTCCATTTTGACTAACAAGATAAAGTTTCCCACCCTTTAACCCAAAAACCTTCTCCCATCTCGCCTGAAGAGAAGGATCTCTGCGAGCTAAAAAGTAGAGAGAACTCCGCCAGGGTTTAAATTGCCGTGGCGAATCACCTTCTATACCGATATTCTGACTGCTATCAATATACAGATCAATCAACCATTGCCAGGAAGGTACACATACATCGTGCTTTTCATTTTTATGGCAACGGGAACGAATCAACGGTACCAGTCGAATGGCTATCCCAAGGGCGCCAGACAGCTTATTATTTACATATTCTGGATTCATGCCGAATCGCTCGACAAATAAATCCTGATACACCCATACATTATTATCAAGCGCAAGATTAGCAGCACCCTGTCGTGGTAGAAAAAACAGACCTGCAAATATCGTCAGTGTAATGATTTGAATGAAAAATTTCTTTGCCATAGTTCTCCTGGATGCTTTACCTGATTTTTTATAGTCAGAAACCAACATACTACACAAACATGACTTTTTTCTAACAATTTCCACAAGAAACAAAGTTATCTCGTAACTTCTCCAAAAGTGTTGGTAAAATAAAGCGTGCGTTCGAACCCCTGCCCTTGTATGATGGGAAGCATGAAAAGCACATTCGATCAACTCACCAAAAACA